>CACYBG010000045.1 GCA_902772605.1 uncultured Spirochaetaceae bacterium | reverse complement strand
GTTTGCCTTGGCTGTTTCAGCAAGGCTGTATAAAACGGCGCTGGCTTTTGCTCCTCTGTCGGACTCAATGATGACGAAGTTCTTTCGACCTATGGTGAACGGACGAATTGCCTGTTCGGCACAGTTATTGTCCATAGGTATATTTCCATCATCAAGAAATTTTCTGAGATATGATTCTTGATGGATGCTGTAAGCCAATGCTTTTCCGATTACACTGTTGTGGGTAACCTGAGAGTATTTGAGTTTTACCCACTCAAAGTAAGCGTCAACTCGCTCCCCTAGGTGCTCCTGGCGCTGCTTTTTACGGTCTGATGGAGAAAGATCATCGAAACCGTTGTCTATGTACATCATTTCGGTTATCAAATCGTAGGCCTCCTGCGCTATTGTTCCTTTTGCGTCTGATTTTCTTTTGAGAGATTTGATGAAATCAGCAAAAGGCCTTCGCGCATGAACCCAGCACCCGGCGACATTTAGATCCGGTCGTTCCTTACCAAGTTTGTGATATACCTGATAACCATCGGTAACCACAGTTCCGGAGAAGTTTTTTAGGAAATCCCGGGGATGATCGGCCCGCCTTGATGGTTGCCAATCGAATAGGACGATGGGCGGGGATTTACTCGAAGGATTGTTTCTATAGACCCACATGTAAGTTTTCTTACCATTTACGATTTTCTTGCCGTCTATCCGCATTACCTTTGTGGGCGTTTCGTCTGCGTGGATGACATTATTGGAATAAATCAGTTCATGTAACCGGTCGTATATCAGTGAAAGATACATGTCAGAACTGTTAATGACCCAGTTAGCCAGAGTATTTGAAGGCAGGTTGATGCCGTTGCACCGGAAGGTTTTTGACTGGCGGTCGAGCGGAAGTGCATTTACATACTTGCCGTTAATGACAGAAGCAACGAGAGATGGCGTAGCAATGCTGTTCCTGAAAAGATCTGCCGGCCTTGGAGCTTTGATTATGGAATCTGTGTTTTTCTTTGATGCATAGACATGTACATGATGTTCATCAACGATAAAGGTTTCAGGAATGACATGGAGACGTTTGTAGATTTCTTCAGGAAGCTCTTTATAGCCTTCAGGAAACTTTTCTGCGAGTTCTTCTTCTGATAGTGTATGGTTGATTATTCGGGCAGGAAGACCATCAAGATCGATATCCCGTTTTCCTTTGGTTTTAGAGCGCTTATAGGAAGAGATGGTCACTTCTGTGATTTCCGGTTCGGGAGAATCAGGTTTACTAAGAAATTCAGCCTCATTAAACATGTCGAAAAGTGTGAGTTGGCCATCCGGCTCGTTCAGACCGCACTCAGATTTTCGCCCGAAACGCTGCTGGTTCATAATCCGGATTTGTTCAGTGAGCATTTCAATCTGACGGTTGTTGTCTGAGAGCATGGAATTAGCAGAATCGAGCTGGGACTGAATTGACTCAAGTTGATCCTGCAAAGAAGCAACGATAATAATAAGTGCTTTCTTGTCAAGACTATTCAGTTGTTCGTCAGATAATCGAACCATGAAATACTCCTTTGCATCTGAATTTATTATAGCAAAAACAGGAGGATAAAGCGAATCGGACGAGTTGGATTATTCGTCAAAATGCCCATGATTCAGGGACTTTCAGAGCTTGATACAGGGGCTGAAAAGCAGAGGGTAAATAAAAAAACAACAGTGCCATACAGGGCCTTTGTGACTTTACTATGGGAAGTAAAAGATGCCTAAAGCCATGCATAGCACTGAAGATATAGGCTCGAAAAAGGAACAGGAAATTTCTCTGTTTTGCACAAACGATTTGTTGAAATGCTAGGCCGAATGCTTGGGATCGATGTTGCGGATGACAGGATTGATAGAAAATCCCATCATCAGCCAACGGAATTGTTCCGGTGAAAGCTGTGCTAATTCATCGGAATTCCGTGGCCAGGAGAACCTGCCGCATTCAACACGCTTATATAACATGAGATAGCCGTCCCCTTCCCAGAGAAGTCCTTTAATCTTGGAAGCAGAATGACCACAGAAAAGAAAAAGTGTGTTAGGAACAAAAAGTTCCATCTTGTATTTTTGCTCAATGATAGCAGCAAGGGAATCAATACCATAACGAAGATCCGTGTAGCCGCAAACGACATAGATTCCGGCGAATGATTTAGGATTAGCATCTTTAAGCATGACGCACCGCCTTGATGATGTTCTTTATGAACG
>CACYBG010000044.1 GCA_902772605.1 uncultured Spirochaetaceae bacterium | reverse complement strand
TTCATTTCATGCAAATCGTGGGGTGCAGAAGCATATTCCGATAGGCTTACAAAACTTGCTTCATCAATAAAGAAAATAGATGCTGATTTAATCATAATGGAAGAAATTGAAAATGAAGGCGTGATTTATGACATTGCAAATTTTCTAGCTGGCGAGTGGAATCAAAAAAAGATTTACAGGTACGCGTGTTTTGCAAAGGATGAAAAAAGTTCAATCGGTTGCGGAGTCCTTTCCAGATATCCGTTGGAAAATCTGACCCTTCATGCGCTCGATGTGAAAAATTGCGGTGACATGCCGAAAATGCGTCCCTTGATGCAGCTCAGCGTCTGTAAAAACGGAAAGAAACTTGTACTCCTGGTCAATCACTGGAAAAGCATGAGCGGCGGTGAAGAGGAAACCGATTTGTGGAGGCTCTGGCAGGAAAGCGTTCTGTGCAACAGGATAATGGAACTTTGTGAAAATCATCTTCCGGTTTTGGTTTCGGGGGATTTTAATCGCGACATTAACGGATTTAAAAATACGGGAAAGAAAAATGAAATAATCCTTCGTGAACGGGCGACGGAAGATTGTGAAAGTGGTGTAACGGTAAAAAGTCCCTGGTTCGATGCGGGACAAAATCCTGTTGAACCTGGAAGCTATTATTTCAGGGATGAATGGAGCCGGATAGATAATTTCTTTACTGCTGGTCCCGCAGAAATAATCGATTTTCATCCGCTGACCGATGGACCCTGGTGCAATCAGGAGACTTTCGTTCCGGAAAAATTTCAGATTTGGAATTCTTCCGGATATTCAGACCATCTTCCGATTTTCTGCAGGGTCAGGTTTTAAATAATAATGATGCGTTAATCGAGGTTCAGAATGTGTGCTCCTGATTTTTCATCAAGCGGCGGCTCTTTTTTTGGAACGTCGATGCAGAGACAGTCTCCGTAAAAAAGATTTGAATCTGTGACGACCAAAAGAAGCCCGAAACGTGAGCACGCATAGTATCCCGTTCTGTTTCCCGGCAGCCTGATTGGGTCGCTTCCGATTCTGAAAATCAATTTTGACGGATCGCTTTCTTTCGGCTTTGATTTTTGCAGGGCCATGAATGAAAGTACCGCGCGTTCTTTCGGAAGATATGCTTTTTCGGAAATCTTTTTCAGTTCGGTCGGAGCGTCTTCGGTAGAGAATGCAAAGTTGCACCATTTTCCACCCCTTTTTCCATCCATCGGACATTCTGCTGAATGTGTGCATGGAGAAGCGGGATGGAAATCCTTGCGCATGAAAGAGTCCCTCATCAGGCTTAGAAGTCTTGCGGAACTCGGTATGCCCGGTTCGACTAAAAGTACCCTTGCATTTTCCGATTTCAAGTCCATGTACGGGAGTATGCTGTCGGTGCATTTTTTTGCCTGATAATCCGGAGGCATCTGTCTGTCTTCGATTATTTCGTTGAATACGTTTGCACAGGAAACGAAGCTTGCCTTTTCCTTTATTTCGGTTCCGAAATTTCCCTTGACCCTTATGATGTCCCACATCTCACCGCCGAGATCAGCAGAAATGGTCATCATCAGGTTTTCGCCGATTGACAGTGACTGTGACGAAATGTCCATGCAGTACCACTTTAATTTTCTGCTCCTGAGTTCAGGTCTGGAAATGTAAAGTGCAAGCGGTACGGTCAAAGGTCCGCTCCCGATGTCGAGGCAAACGTCTTTTTCCGTAAGGTTTAGAAAATCGGCGGGGAGGTTTGAAAAAAGTCTGGTCAGTCGGACAAGGTTCCACCAGAGGAAATAATGGACGTAAGCGGAAAGTGTCGCAGGCTGATTCATGTAACCCAATCTGCGTTCTCCCCTTTGATCGGTAAGACCGTGGCTTAATTCGCGAATCTGTTCGGAAAGCTGCGCCCTCTGCTTTGAATTCAGGGGATGGGTCGAGTTGATTATCTTTTGAAAGTTGGCGAGTATTTTTTTTCCGTCGCTTGGAACCGAAGATAAATCCAAAAGCCTGTCCAATTCCGTGACGACAGCCGCATTTCCGATTTTTTTTCTTTCTGTTGATTTTTGTCCGTTTTTCCTGCGTTCAGAGTGGGAATCGGCATGGGGATTTTTTTTGAACTCGTTTTTTGTTTTGTTCGACGGATTGATTTTTTCATCCCTTGCTGCGGATTTGTTTTTTGCGCTGGTCCCTGATTCTGAAAACTTCCGTCCGGATTTTTTTTCGTACCAGGTTGACGGCTGATTCTGTTCCTGCTTTTTCATTTCGATTCCTTACATACCGTTTAAAATTCAAATTTGCGGAGAATCGACTGAACGGCCTCTTCCTGATGACGAGGCATGAGTGATTTCATTTCGGTCGATATCTCCACTTTCGATGTCGGTTTTTCCGTCAAGAATTATTTTTCGCGGTCCTGCCATTTTTTTCTGCTTGCCTTCAAATCAATCTGCACCGGAATCTGCGTGAATCCCAAATCTTCGCGGACTCGGTTTTTCAGGTAAGTCAGATAGGTCTGAGGTACGTTTTCAGGACTTGTTGCGAAAATCACGAAATTCACCGGATTTACGCTGGTCTGCGTTATGTAGCGTACCTTGAAATGGATGGCCTTGGTTGCTGGCGGCGGATATCGGTCGAGCCAATCGTTGAGTGCAAGGTTCAATGACGACGTTCCGACTTTGCGCGTCAACTGTTCGAACAGTGTCAACGCAGTGTTCATCAGGTTTTTGATTCCGTCAGCATTTTTTGCACTCAGGGTAACGATGGGCGCCCATTGCATCTGACCGAACATCGTGCGTATGTAATCGAATGCAGCCCTTTCAGCCTTGGAACTTTTATCTTCCATCGTATCCCATTTGTTGAGTACGAAGATTATTCCGCGACCCCTTTCGTATGCAAGCGAGGCAATCTTCTTGTCCTGTTCAGTCAATCCTTCCTTTGCATCAATCATCAGGAACATTATGTCGCATTCATCCAGCGTCTTTATTGAACGGTTGACTGAATAGTATTCGACGTTTTCCTTGACCTTTGATTTTTTGCGGATTCCGGCAGTATCAAGAATCTGTATGTCGTGTCCGTTGTATCTGAAGCTTCCTTCGACGACATCGCGGGTCGTTCCTGCATAATCGCTGACTATGCTTGCGTTCGTGTGCGTAAGTGCGTTGCTCAGCGTTGATTTTCCGGTGTTCGGTTTTCCGAGTATTGCAATCCTTATCGGTCGGTCCGTTTCTGAACCTGGCGTGACGCGTGAAAAATCCAGGCCCTTGACCATTTCTTCCTGAAGCAGATTCAGGTTGTCTCCGTGTGATGCGGAAATCAGAATCAGGTTTTTAAATCCGAACTGCATGTAATTGTATGCAAGCGCTTCGTTTTTTCCGCCTTCAGTCTTGTTGACGGCAACTATGAGTTTGTCTCCGTACGGTCTGAGTTTTGAAATCAGCTCGTGGTCTTCAGCGGTCATTTCGGTTGCATCCAAAAGAAGCAGGATTCGGTCGGCCTTTCCGAACATCGAGACGGTTTTTTCAACGACCAGTTCATCCATCTCGCTTTCACGGCTGGTCAGGTCGCGCGTCAGTTTGTATCCGCCTGTGTCCATGAGGTGCACGGGTTTTCCTGCAAGAAAGCATGTTCCTTCAACAGGGTCCCTTGTAACGCCAGGAGTAGGGTCGGTGATTGCTCGCTTGGTGTGGGTCAGGGCATTGAATAAAGTCGATTTTCCGACGTTCGGTCGTCCTGCGATGACAATCAGCGGTAGATTGAAATAAATCTGGTCCGGGAAAAATTTTTCGTTCGGATTTTTCCTCTGGCTTTCAATTGTTTCGGAATCTCCCGAGCTTTCTTCATCATTTTGATTTTCGTTTTCAGAATCATCGGCTTGATTTTCATTTTCGTCCGAAAGTTCATCCTGCATTTCTTCCGGCACTTTTATCGGTTTCGGTTTTGAGAAATCTGGTTTCTGCTTTTTTTTCTTTGCCATTTTCGTTCCTTTAATTTTAAGCGACTGAATTTTGTCATACGGGTTAAAAGCCTGTCCTTAAACTGACTTGATGACGATGTTATCGAACAGGACTAATACAGTGAGCGACTGGAAATGTTTTCCAATTCCTTGATGGAGAATCTTGAAAGCGTTTCCTTGATGATGGGTATCTGTTTAGGCGACATGCTCAATTCACGGATTCCCATGCCTGCGAGGATTATGACGCTTTCTTTTCTGCCTGCCATTTCACCGCATGCCGAAACTGGAATTCCATTTTCCCTTGCATTTGCGATGGTGTTTTGGATTAAGCGAAGGACGGCAAGATGGAATTCATTGTAATAGGGGGTTACCTGTGGATTTTCACGGTCTATTCCCAATGTGTACTGAGTCAAATCGTTCGTGCCGAGTGAAAAGAATGCACTGTTTTTTGCAAGGCAGTCCGAAATGATTGCAGCGGCGGCAGTTTCAACCATTATTCCTATCGGTACGTCCGGCTTGAAAGGGATGCCTTCTGCTTTGAGCGACATCTGTACGCCTTTCGCGATGCCCAGAACGGTTTCAACCTGCGAAACGTCGGTTATTAGCGGAAGCATGATTTTCAGGTTTCCGTAAATCGATGCGCGGTAAAGTGCCCTGAGCTGTGAACGGAACATTTTCGGTGCATAAAGGGACATCCTTATTGCACGAAGTCCCATCAGCGGATTTTTTTCTTCCATTGAAGGGAGGTCCTTGCAGTCAACGAATTTATCTCCACCGCAATCCAGTGTGCGGATTGTAACCGGTTTTTCTCCCATCAGCTCCAAGACCTGCTTGTATGCCTGGAACTGAATTTCTTCACTGACAGATGCCGTAAACGTTCCGCCTTCATCCGTGACTTTTTTTATGGCGTCCATCATCAGGAATTCGGTGCGGAAAAGACCGATTCCATCAGCACCTTCTTCAAGTGCGAGCCTTGCTTCATCTGCCGTTCCGATGTTTGCATTGAGCTTGAATTTGACTCCATCGTTTGTAACGGCCGGCTTATCCTTGAACTGCTTGAGTGCTATGCGGTATTTTTCTTCTGCGGCTATCTTGATCAGATATTCGGTGACGGTTGCAGAATCCGGATTGATTAAGACCTCTCCAAGCTCTCCGTCTACGATTACGTCCTGATCGTTCTGAATCTGCTTCTGCACATCCATGATTCCGACTACAGCCGGTATGCCGTAACTTTTTGCAAGTATGGCTACGTGACTCGCAAGTCCTCCGTCCGTAAGTACAAGGCCCGCAATCTTTCTTTTGCTGAGGATTACCGTGTCGCTGGTTTTCATCGATTTTGCGACTATTACTGAACCGTCCGGTACCAAATCAATGTCGAACTCTCGGAAATTCAAAAGCACGTCCATTACGCGTCCGAACACGTCTTCAATGTCCTGAGCGCGTTCTGACAGATAGTCGTTTCCGCTGTTTCTGAGTCGGTCGGCATATTGACGGGTTTTTTCATCGAGTATTGATTCGACGTTCATTTTTTGGCTTGAAACGCCGTCGTTGACTTCCTGTATGAAAACCGGATCGGTCAACATCAATAGATAGGTTTCGAAAATGACATTCTGAAGGTCGTTCTGCTGTTTTGCCTTTAGGTTTGCGTCGATTTGATTGAAAATTTGGGTGCAGGCATCCTTGAATCGTTTCTGTTCCGTAACGACTTCCGTTTCGGTTATGGCGTGTCGAGGTATAACCCTGTCATGTGCCTCTGGAAGGAGGAAAGCTTTTCCTATTCCCATGCCTCTAGCGGCAGATGTACCTAAAAGAATGTTCATAAAAAAACTATAACAGTTGAATTGAATCTAGTCAACTTTGAAAAAATTCAAAATTGATAAAAATTTATATTTAATTAATCTTAAATTAATGGAGATTTGTGAGCTTGTAAATGATTTCGGCAGACTCTAAAAAAAGTCTTTGGAACGTTTTTTCAGGGCCTGCCTTATGAATGTTTTGCAATCATCAAAATCGGGATAGTCTTTTATAGAAGAAAACCGTCTTTCATTTTCCAGACTGCCGGTACCGCTCGTAAAGAAGGATTCCTGCTGCGACCGATACGTTCAGACTGTCGATTTTTCCGCATGTCGGAATGGATATCGTCTGGTCGCACTGTTCGGACAGAAGTCTTGCAATGCCGCTTCCTTCGCTTCCCATGATTATGCATGTCTTACGGGCGAAGTCCAACTCGGAAAGTTTTTTTCCTCCTGCATCGGCTCCGTAAATCCAGAATCCGGCATCCTTGAGCATCTGTACCGAACGCACAAGATTTGATACCACTGAATATGGGACCCATGCGCTTGCACCCGCCGAACTTCTTGCAATCACCTGATTGTCGTGGACGTCGGCTGAAGAATGTCGCTCCGGGATTATGAGAAGGTCGGCTCCAAACTGGTCGCATGAACGAAGGACTGCACCTACGTTGTGCGGGTCGGTTACGGAATCAAGCACCATTACGGTTGCGTCATCGGGACATGCAGTCAGCCACTGGTCGAGCTGAACGACGTTTGATGCACGTTCCTCTTCTCCATCGGCCTTCAGTATTATGCCCCTGTGGTCCCTTGCTGTTTCCGGCAGTGATTTTACGAGTTCGTCAAGTTCATCGCCTGAAACGGACATGCACTCAATGCCTATTTCCTCTGCCTGCGAAAGGATTTTCTTTATCCTTGGTCCAGGTTTGGAGTAGAGTATTGAGAGCTTTATGGAACCGTCTTTTTTCTGTGCAAATTCCCTGACCCTTTCTTCAACGGCATGGAATCCGGTATAGATGTTGCAGGCCATTTCAGTTCTTTCCGCAGCAGTTCTTGTATTTCTTTCCGCTTCCGCATGGACAAGGTTCGTTGCGTCCGATTTTCTTTCCTTCGCGGACGACTGTCGTTGGACGAATCATGCCTTCGCTGTAAAGCCATTCACCGTTGACTTTCTTGAATCCACCGATTTCGTGGTGAATGTCGCGGATGTTCTTCTGCGTGTAGGTTGCTTCGAATTCAACGATTCCTTCATCGTCGTTTTCGGTTCCCTTTTCGGTGCGGAGAATCTTGAGTCCATGCCAAACGCTCTTGTTTGACCAGTCTTCAGTTGCCTTACGGTCGATTTCTGCAATCTTTTCGCCTGATTCACAAGTGTTGATTATGAAATCAATGTTGTGAACGACGTATGCCGTATAGCGGGCCCTCATCAAAGCTTCCGCCGTCTTTGCCTTTTCAGCACCACTCAAAATTGGAGAACAGCATTCTCCGAATGTTTTTCCACTGCCACATGGGCACATGTCTGTAGATTTTACTGCTTCATTTTCCATAGTTTAATGATTATAGCAATTTGATGGAAGCAAAACAAGAGAAGGAGAAGGTTTTGTGCGGATAACTCTTTAAGGGGGCTTTTTCAGTTTACCGCCAGACTTTCATCGGTTTTGCAAATCCTTCGAAATCCGCATGGTTTTTCTGTTCGCTTGAATGCAGTATGACTATGTACGAACCGCTTGGAAAGAGCAGGAATGTGCCTTCGGAATTTGTTACGAATATTCCGGGGACACTTCCGTTGACTGAGACATCCTGGGCTTCGACTTCGGTCTTGTGGTTTTTGAACCAGTTTTGCGCCTGCTGGTGATATTCCATCTGCAAAATGGCCGCATCGATTTCTTTTCCGTCCTGAATGAAGGTTCCCTCTCCGTACCACATGCCCTGAGAAGAATCGTCTTCACCGGTGAAATCGTTGTTTTTGGCGAGTGTGAATTTCAGGAAATCCCTGTTGGAATTTTCGCTGCTGTCCGGATATGCGTAAAGTATTTTTCCGACTTGTGCGTATGACGATATGTTTCCGCCGAATGATGTTTTGACGAAATCGTTCAGGTCATCGACTGAAAATCCCCTTGCGAACATCAGCATGTAAAGGGAGCCGTCCTGACTGTTTCCGCATGCCACAAGCTGACCGTATGCCTTGACGACTGTGCATGTTATGTTTCCAATCTGCATTGAAAAATTGCCTTCTTCATAAACGCCATCCATGAATGATGAGGCAAAGGTTTCCGCCTTGGTTGAAAAATGCCCTTCTTCAGATTGAGCCGCAATTACAATCAGCGACCTGTTGAAAATGCTGTCGTTGTATTCCGAGTAGATTGCTGCGTGAATCGATTCGTTTGAATCCGGGAAAAAATCTTCAAGCATCAATCCGTTCAGGGTTCCGTGATTTGATTTGATTGCGTCGAAATCGGCAAGCTCCAGATATTCGATTTGATATCCGACGTTTGCCGGCATGATTTCCAGACATGATTTTATTGAAGGATTGAAAATGTTTTCGCCGTCAAAAGTTTTTTCGTCGTAAGAGATGCAGTTCTTTTTGATGAATGAATCGAAGTCGTTGTGCGCATTTGAAAATTTTTCGACTGAAACATATTTCATCCCCAGATCCTTAAGCTGATTCTGGACGGCTTTTGCATCATCGAGGCTTGAAAAATATCCTGCATGCAAATCGAACTGCAACGGAATGTCCTGGTCCAGATATTTTTTCAGAACGTATGATTTTATCCCTTTTTCTGCAAGCCGATTTTTTTCATTCAGTGCAGATTTTTCATCCCTGTATGAAGAAATCAATATTGAATACGGAAACTTTTCAGTGTCGAGCGTTACGTCGTTTTCACGGAGACTGAATGTCCGTCCGCAATCTGCCGATCTAGCAATCCTGAATCCCAAATCCCTTCCGCGGATTTCCGGACTTGTACTTGCCCTGTTTGAACTTCGGCAGTATTTTTCATCGCTTTTGAATGAACCGCCTTTCCTGACCCTGCGCCTTGATGTTTTTTCTTCGGCCCCGGATGGATTCAACCGTGCTTCATCGGCATATCGTCCGTACCAGTCCCAGCACCATTCCCAAACGTTTCCCGACATGTCGAACAGTCCAATCTGATTCGCTTCCTTTGATGCACATTCATGTGATTTTTCGCCGGAATTTGCTTTCGTCCATCCTGCAGAATCCATGTCCTGAAATCCGCTGTATGGAAATCCGTTTTCAAATGCCGCTCCGCGGGATGCGTATTCCCATTCGGCTTCGGTTGGAAGTCTGTAGCCGTCTGCATTTTCATTCCAGGCGATTTTGTTCCACCTTGAAATTTCCGATGAATCAGAGTCGAGACGCGGAATTTTTCCCCATTCATCCGGATTTGTTTTTCCGTCCAGACTGTATGCCGGTTCAAGTCCTGCCATGATGCTCAATTTGTTGCAGAAAATCACTGCGTCGTACCAGGAGACTTCTTCCACCGGGAGATTTTCGTTTTTAAAATATGAAAGGTTTTCTCCCATTACCGAAAAATATTCGTGCTGATTTATTTCCGTTTCCGAAATGTAAAATGAATCCAGCGAAACGTCGTGGACCGGATTTTCATTTGCTTCCTGATTGTCCGCTCCCATGAAAAAATTTCCGCCCGAAACCAGATGCATCTTTGACTGGAGATTTTCAATCGGAGAATTTTCCGCGCCTGGTTCGGAAGTCTGAGCGAAAACCGATGTAACGAATATGGATAGGAATAAAATGGAAGAAAAAATTTTTTTCATAAATCGCTTAGCCTGTTAAGGACAATCCTCGGATTAAAGGGTTTTGACGCTTAGATGGTTCGGACTAAAAATCATTTTAGAAATCGCCATTGCATCGATTAAAGGATAGCAGAATTTTCGGACACAAACAAGGGTTGAGGTCAAGGGGTTCAGCATGAAAACTATAATAGATAAATGCAACACATGAGCGGGTCCCAGTTGACGGCAAGAATCAAGTAATCCCCCCTTAAGGGGCCCTCCTATTTAGCCACATTCGCACACACCTGTTACGAATGTGTGTCCCACTCCTGTGTTGCATAAGTCCATTGTTATTGACATGCTGAAGCCCAGGTTGATGAACAGGGTAGAAAAAATAGTAAATTTATGACAGGAATATAAAATTTTCGCCACGAATTTTATATTTTTAAGGGGAATCGGGGCGGATAATGGATTTG
>CACYBG010000043.1 GCA_902772605.1 uncultured Spirochaetaceae bacterium | reverse complement strand
TATATTTCTGCATGTGAAATATTCCTAGAAAAATCCATTTTGGAAACCAAATTAGAAAAACAGAAACAGGGCATATTTAATTATTCTGCCACTTCCAATGATGAGAATGTTCGTAAAATTCTTGAAGTAATTAAAACGGAAAGTGAAAAATGGTGCAAATCTATAGATAAGTTGATTTGTATCTTGGATGAAACTTGTAAGCATCGTTTCTTATGGAAAGACGATAAATCTGTTGTAGATTCTTTTGAGTTCGCAACAGAAAATAAAAGTATTTATGATTTTCTCAATAAACAATAGCTGCGATAGAAAAACTCCTGTACGGGGGCGTTGCGGGGTGCGCTAGAAACTACGTTCTAACGGACTTGTTGCAAACACCCCGCTAGAAGGGGTAGCGGAAGGCTTTCCCCCGAAAAAATGTATAAAACGCACACTTTTTCGTCGGAATAAATGTGTGTTTTGTACAATTATTCTATGATATCCATATGAAAATAAATTTGTGGGGAATCAGCGGCATTTAATGAATGTGTTTCCTCGGGGGATTTTAAGGGGCGCAACCATACTCACCTGCTTTGCTTGCCCCTTAGGAGAAAGGGTAGACGATTCTTTAGATGAGGCGTAGGGGAAGGCTTTCCCCTCCTGGGTGAGAAAAATCTTCAGGATTTGGGTTTTGGGATTTAAAAAATTGTATTATAATAGAAGAAAATTGAAGAGAAGGGTGTGGCTGTGAAGGAAATAAGGAAAATTGTTCTTGGAAAATCGGGGATTGAGTCTCCTCAGAATGCTTTCGGTGCTCTTCCGGTTCAGCGTGATGATTTTGAAGTTGCGGTGAAAATCCTGCGTCGGGCTTATGAGGGGGGCATGACTTTTTTTGATACTGCACGGCTTTATTCGGACAGTGAGGAAAAAATCGGGCTTGCATTGAGCGATGTGAGAGATAAAATCCACATTGCGACGAAGACCCAGGCCAAGTCTCCGGATGAAGTTAAGGCGGAGATTGAGACGTCACTTAAAAACCTAAAGACCGATCATGTTGATTTGTATCAGTTTCATTGTGTCGACCGCTGTTACAGGCCCGGCGATGGTAGCGGTATGTACGAATGCATGGAGGATTTGAAGCGTCAGGGGATGATTCTGCACATTGGAGTTACGGCCCATAAAATCGGTGTGGCGGAGGAATGCGTTGAGTCGGGGCTTTATGAGACGATGCAGTTTCCTTTCAGCTATCTTTCGGGGGAGCGTGAAATCAATCTGGTAAGGCTCTGCAAAAGTAAGGACGTGGGCTTTATCGCCATGAAGGGGCTTGCGGGAGGGCTGATTACGAATTCCAGGGCGGCTTTTGCGTACATGTCGCGTTTTGACAATGTTCTTCCAATCTGGGGGATTCAGCACATGCATGAACTGGAGGAGTGGCTTTCATTTATGGACGGTGCGCCTGAATTCGATTCCGAGATTGAATCTTTCATTGAATCGGACAGGAAGAATTTCGGTTCGGATTTCTGTCGAGGCTGCGGTTACTGTATGCCGTGTCCACAGGGGATTTTAATCAACAACTGTGCTCGCATGTCGCTTATGGTTCGTCGTGCTCCGACCAAGGCATGGACCAACGATTTCTGGAAGAATGCCATGAAGGACATCGAAAAGTGTACGGGATGCGGAAAGTGCAGGTCCAAGTGTCCGTATCAGCTTGACATACCGAATCTGCTGAAGAAGAACCTTGAGGATTATAAGACGATTGCCGGCATTTGATTCGAGGGGAGGGCGGTCCAAAACAGGTCTTTGAACTGTAAAATGTTCCGAATCTGTGATATAATCGGGTGGGAATCTTTCAGCTGAGAGGTAAAAATGAAACTGTATTCAAAGGGCGTTCGCTTGATTTTCCGCATAATTGCCTTGGGGATGGCGGTTGCAATGCTTGTGGCGAACATCTGGATTTTTGTGACCAAGGGTTTTCCGAACATGGAAGACTTTAAAATCAACGTCTCCGTCATCGTGAATACGGTTTTCATCTTTGGATTTGTCGCGGCCTTTTTCTTTCCGTCCAAGCTTGAGATTTTCTCTTTGCTGGCTTTTTTATACAGTGCAAATGTCTTCATCCTGGAGCCGAAAAGTCTGATAGGCGTTCCGATGTATTTTTTGGGTGCCGCGACGCTTTATGTCCGAGGATTTTTCAAAAAGAGTCCGAAAATCAAGGTTTCCGTTACGATTGCGGTCTATCTGCTTTTGATTCTGTCCGAAGTCAGGTTCGGCTGGGAGGTTTTCGTTGATTTGTTCCTTGAAAAAATGGGCTATACTTTTGTATTGGGAGCAATCACCTTTTTCCTGCAAATACGTTCATTCGACCTGATTGAGCTTGAAAAAAACGAAAAGAAGCTTGATTTGGGTAAGTATCCCGAACTGAACGCCCGTGATGCTGAGTGGCTGCGCATGATTCAGAAAAACGAAAAATACACGAGCATTGCGGTGGACTACAAGATGGCTATCGGCTCGGTTAAGAACAGGATAAAGTTCATCTTCGACACGATCGGGGTGGGTGACAAGCAGTGTTTCCTGGAAGATTACGGCGACTGCGAGATTGTATATGCCGAATCAGCTTCAAAAGACAAAAAGATAAGGAAATTGGGGCCGAAATCCGCTTCAGACCATGAAAATGAGCAGATGAGTCCCTCTCAATCCTGAATATGACCCCGAATATGACCTTTTTTTTCCCGAATGTGACCTTTTATGACCTAGACAGTGCCGAAATCTGGGGTATAGTTTAGGCGATGTCTGGGAAACAGACGTGAAAAATTAGGAGGCGACTATGAAATGCATTAAAAAATTGATTTTCGCACTTGTTTTGGCTGTTGTGGCCTGTCTTCCAACTTTTGCAAAGGAAGAGTTGGATGAAACCCATCGCATTGAATTGAATGCATCCGAATATGTATTCGGTGGATTCTTTGATTATGGCGTGATGCACGATTTGGCCATTGATTTTTCCTGGCTGAACGACAGTTTCGGTCTTCGGTTTGGAGTCATGACCCGCGAATCCTGGAATTTTGAATCATCGGAATTGGATTCGGATGACTATGGAATGAAGTTTTCATGGTGTCCGTATGTCGGTGTGAACATAATGAATGGCTGCATCACGGTCGGATTCCTGCCTGACGAAACTCAGTATGGCGACCTTCTGCTGGCTCCTTACTGCGGCTTGAACTGGGACATTGACCTGGTGCCTGTTCGTCCGGGAGTTTCCCATAGCCTTGCCCTAAGGATGGGATTAGACATGTACATGGATCCGGTGAATGTGGGCGACGATTTCTTGCTCAGCCTGATCTGTACGTTCCTTAAATCAAGCCTGCCAAGGGGGTATGTCGGTTTGACCTATAAGTTCGGCTGCGGATTCGGTCAGCAAAAGAAAGCTGAAAAACAGGTTCAGTATAACGAACCGATACTTCCAAGCTATCCGAGGTTCTACAGTCCAAAATCGGTCTCGGAAAGCGATGCGGACAATTCATGCGGATATGCAGAATCATCTGATATTGACAAAAACAATGATTTGCGTATCCTGTTCAATTAATTTTTGTTTGACAGATGGGGGGCCGTTTTGCAGTGATTTGTGCACAGTCGTGCATGTCTCAATGTGAAACGGCTGTCTGCTGCCAATCGTTGTTTTGTGCGTCGGCGTGTAACAGCGGTTTATGAAATCTATCGGGGGACTTTCATGAAAAAGGCTTTTTTGTTTTCAATAATATTTGCGTTGGTCATTCCGTTTGTTTCCGCTCAGGAAAAGGACATGGACTATTACCTTTACCGCGGTAAGGAAACGTTCAGCATAGTTCACGGAATGTTTGGCGTGATTGCCCGAGACAGGGTTCCGGTATACGAAAACATGACGCACGAATTTGACGAGGAGCCGATTTTCTATCTTGATAAAAATGACGTTGTGAATTTCCTTCGCGTGTCAAAGGATTCATGGCAATACAGGTCCGGGGATTATTTTCACCGCTGGAAGATAGAGACCAAGGATGATTTCCGCGAAGGCTGGATTTCCGGTCACGACGTAATCCTGATTTCAAACAGCCATAATTTCGTTCCGCTGTACAGGGAGTCAACCGGATATTTTTACATAAACGGCGGGGCTTACTACGATGGAACTTTTCAGCCTCCGTTTACCGCGATGGTGACAGGATTCCAAAAAGGCGGAAAGGGATATTGGAACGGCGACATTGAGTATCTGGAAATGGAGAAGGGTGACACGCCTTTTTACCTTGAATATCCCGCTCCCGATTACAGGAACAAAATCATTGTGCTCAGCTGGGACGAGGAAGACGGAAATTTCGTAAGCCGGGTAATCAATACTTCGGTTGACCCCTCCGACTACCGTTATGTTCAAGAGGAAAATGCGTGCCGGGAAAACGATGCAATCCTTAAGACCAGGGAAAGTTTCATGTCGGAAGAATACTACGCGCTGATTGAGGCCATAGAAACGAATGACATGGAGCTTCTTAAAAAGGTAATCGCCACAGGTTACAGGACGGAACCGATGTACCCGGATAAAAGTCCTCTTGTCTTTGCCGCAAAAAACAAAAATGATGCTGCCCTAAAACTCATGCTGGAAAATGATTTTCCGAATGCCGTGATGGTCGCGGTTCCTGAGTACGACGAAATGATTTCGGTGGAAATCGAAATGTACATCAAGGATAATTTGTGATTTGGGCATGGGCTTCTTGTTTTGCACTGATGAAAGAGGACGGTTAAATTTAACATTAAAATTTGACAGGTTTCATTTATGCCCCTATAATTTTATCATGCGAAGCAAATTCTTTTTCGTTTTGGTTATTTTGTTTTTAGGAACCTCATTTCTGTTCGCCGTTGAATTAAGCGGTACCTACAGCAAGGACTATACCGTAACGACTGAATTCAACACAATCTCAAAAGGAAAGAAACTTCATGTTACGAACGGTGCAAGATTTACAATGACCGATGCGATAGTGCACGGAAACATTGTCGTGGATGAAGGCTGTTCATTTGTTGCTGCCAAAGATGGTGCCGGCTATCTGGTGTTTAAGCCGGGAACTCATGTTGAAGGCATGGATTTGTACTACAAGGTCCGCGTTTCGGACGACAGGGTGTATACCAGAAAAATTCCGCTGACCCTTGATGAAATATGGAAGGGCAAAAATCAAGAGCTTGTCGATTTGGTCGGAAACATGGAATTTTGCTACAGTTCCGATTTGAATGGATGGGTTTCCATAAATGAAATCCGCTTTATGAATCCTTTCAATGAAGATTTGGGTGAAGGTTATGCCTTGGAATCCAAAAAGCCGCTTTCAGAAGTTCTTGATTCGG
>CACYBG010000042.1 GCA_902772605.1 uncultured Spirochaetaceae bacterium | reverse complement strand
ATTTTTTGTTTTTTAGTCTGTCAGGAAATTTTGTTCCTTATCCGTCTGTTTTATTTTTTTCCGCCGAAGATTTTGAAGCCGCCGAAAGATTTTTTATCCTTGGATGATTTTTCGTTTCCTTCACCTTCGACTGAAGTTTCCTGTACCGATTCTTCCTTGACCGGGACCGGCTTGGATGAAACTACGGTCTCCTTTACGCTGTCCAGTGCTTCATCCAGAATCCTGAGCGCCATGTTCACGGCCTTGTTTGCTTCCGGCGTTATTATGTCCGAGATTTCCTGCCAGCTGTCGAAAATCATGTTGTATCCCTTGTTCATGCCCACGTAACTCTGCCACGGCGTATTTTCCTGTTCCATTTTATCCTCCGTTTTGAAATCCATGAAATCATTTTTCGACTTGAACGTTGACGGACTTCATTAAGCCCTTCGATGCCGATATCCCCGTTTGACTGAAAGCCTATCGGATAAATCCATTGTATACCGATTGCACGTTGATTGCAAATGTTTTTGCTTTAACGGTGTGAATGGCAAGCGTCGGGAATGGAAGTGCTTGCTCGTTTAGAATGAGTCTTTCTAAGTTTATTTTTGATTTGCACTTGTCTTCCACAGAGCCTGAATTCGAGGTTTCTTATTGGCGGTTTGTGTGGTAGAATGTATGTGCCGTATGGCGGATTCGGCCGTTCGATTTTGAGCGGTCGCATTAAATGTCAGTGAGGTGAAACATGTTTGAATTTGACGCCCTGTGCAGGGAATATGAAAAGCTGTCCTATGATCAAAGGAGGACCATGCTTACCGAACTTGCGGACGACATTCTTCCGGCACTCAAGCTTGTTGCAAACGGAACCGAAAGCTTTGAGACTCTGGTCATGGCTTCCTGTGCTGCAGACGGAAAACTGTCGATAGAGGAGTATTCTCTCGTCAAGGATGCAACCGGACTTGATTTTTCATTCGACAGGGTTGCCGCCGAAATAAAGGCTATGAACGTAAAGGACATTCAGGAGGCGGCAAATACCGTAGCGGATTTCCTTGGCAAAATCAGTGCCGACATAAAGTCAGAGGTCGTTTCGTTCTGCCTGTGCATATGTTCAGCCGATTCAAGGGTGACTCTTAAGGAAAAGAAATTCATCAAGAAACTTTTGGCATAGGGAAACGCTATTTCTGCAGTATGTCCTTTTTCTGCGGAACTGCAATTATGAGGATGATGGATACTATGTAGGGCAGTGCAAGCAGTATGGATGACGGAAGGGATGAAAGGCCGGGGATGTTCTGTATGTTCGAACTTGCAAAATCCGCCGCTGCAAATACCGTTACCGCAACGACGACGAAGGCCGGATGTTTTCTTCCAAGAAATACCGCCGCAAGTGCAGTCCAACCCCTTCCGCCGGACATTCCCGGAACGTAGGATGAAAGACGGAGCGTGTAGAATCCTCCTGCAAGAGAGCCGCATGCCGCAGCAAGAATCCATGAAATGCACCTGTATCTGTCGGGAGATACTCCCCTTGATTCAAGTACGTCAGGATCTGAGCCCGTTATCCTGAGCTTGAGTCCGGGACCCGTGAGTTTCAGAAATGCAATCAGCAGTGCGGAAACGGCAAAGCAGATTATGGAAGTAACGGTCCTGGTGGATGTCTGAGGAAACGAAAATCCTTCAGAATACAGGACGCCCCTGGTTCCGAATATTACGGATGAAAGCAGGGTTGTAAGGGCTGCAAAAATCATGTTCATTGAAAGCGACGAAAGGAACATGTTCGCCTTGAGCCTGGTCGAAATCCTTTCTATGCCCACGGTAAGTCCGGTTGAAATCAGTGTGGAAATCAATACTCCAAGAAAAGCATTTTTGGTTGCAATCGTGAAGCAGTAGCAGAGGAATCCTCCCAGTGAAATTACGCACTCCATGAACATTGCAAGCCGTCCTGCATATTCGCTTATCAGTGCTCCGACGGTAATCAGCAGAAGCGGTGCCATTATGTTGATGATTGAAATGAATGCGTTCATGACTTCCTCCCTGATGATTTTGCATTCCGTATTTTTCCGGCCGCAAAATTGATTGCAACTGAAAAAAGTATGCATCCCTGTATGATTCCGCTGATGTCGAATCCGAATCCCTGAGTGAGGGAAACCCTTTTTGCCGACGTGTAGAGCCACGAAAGGAAAAGAGACGAAGGAATCAGTGCGAATGGATTTGATGATGCCATGAGTGCGACGTTCAGTGCATTCCATCCCATGCCGGAGTAGAAACCGTTGTGGCACGTAAAGTATGTTCCGCAGACCGCAAGCATTCCTGTCAGTGAGTGCAGCGCTCCCGATGTACACAGGCTCATGTAGGATGCGGCTTTTGATGACAGACCCGAATATGTTGCAAACAGAGGTGCCTTTCCCCAGACCGTCATTTTGCGTCCGGCCGAGGTCCTTGAAAATATGAATCCGGCGGCAATGCAGAACGCTATGGCTGCGATGAATCCACCGTTGAGCGGTGAAGGCGGAAGCATCTGGTGGAATTTGAAACAGTCCTTTATGTAGGGGAGTGCCAGAAGATTCTGTGATCCGCTTCCCTTTAATCCTGTTATGGCTGCATCAATCAGCGGAAGGGATGCAGAGCTTACCAGAAAAGTCGTCAGCAGAACTTCAGCTCCCCTGAATTCCTTCAGGAATGCCGATATGGATGCCATCAATGCACCGGAAAGCGTTACTGCAAAAAGTGCGAGCATGAATTGAATCGGAGCCGGAATCTTCATGTCCTGCGAGAGGATAAGGCCTGCAAGAAATCCTCCAAGGTAAACCTGTCCTTCGCCTCCAAGGTTCATGTTTCCGCTTTTGATTGCTACCGACGCTCCAAGTCCCGCCGTCATGAGGAGTGATGCAGAGTTCAGCATCGAACCGAAATAATATGGCGACGTGAATGTTCCCGTAAAAAGAAGTGAAAGCGACTGTCCCGCATCGTTTCCGAAAATGCAGATTACGAGTATGCATGCGAGTGTTCCGATTACCGGTGCAATTAATCTGTGCATTGGCAGCTTGATTTTCTTTTGCATCTCTTTTCAGCTCCGTTTTTTTTCAAATGTCAGAACGGTTTTTCCGCCTTCTATTGAATATACCCTTGAGCAGAGCGTCATCGGGAAATCTGCCGAACCGATTATCAGAACGGCCTTTCCTTCCGATGCAAGCCTTTCGATTCTGGATGCCAGGCTGGATTGAGCTGCAATGTCCAATCCGTGCATGGGGTTGCAGAGTATTATGAGCTTCGGTTCCGTTCTGCCCGGATTTCCCATGGAGAATTCACGTTCGAGAATCAGTCGCTGAAGCATTCCTCCGCTCAGACTGCTGCATTTTTCATCCGGACGAATGTTGACTCCGGCCCTTTCAATCATGAGCTTCACGTCCTCGTCTACGGTTTTTCCGCTTGAATGTATGCCGAGCATTTCCTTTACCGTAAGTTCAGGATTCGATGCCCTGAAAGTCTTGTCCGAGGGAACGATTGCGGTTCCGTTTTTCCTGAGGAATGATGCGCTCATTTTTTTCCTGGGCATGTTGATTTCCCTTGCGCGTGAATCGCTTCCGTAGAAAACGACCTTGCCCCTTGCATATGAACAGTCCATTCCGGTGACGAAATCTTCAAGCGTTCCAAGTGCCGCCTCTTTCATTCCCGAAACCGCTGTTATCTCTCCGTAATCAGCTTCGATGTCTGCATTGAGAAGTGCCGGCCTGTCTTTCGGTCTGCTGGAAACACCCTTTAAGACGATGCATGTTTTCCGTTCGCCGGATGCGGATGCCTTATCGCCATGACTGCCCCTGTTCCAGTCGAATGTCATCGGCTTGTATTCGCTCGGGTTTTCGTATCTTCCGGTGAGTTTTCCTTCCTTTAAAACGCTTATCGTGTCGCAGTATGATTTTGCTTCTGCAGTACTGTGCGTGATGACCATGATTCCGGCACCGGTCCAAGTGTATTCCCTGAGTAAAACGTAGAGTGATTTCCTTTCTTCCTGATCGAGGAATGCAGAAGGTTCGTCAAGTATCAGGAAATCAGGACGACGCATGAGGGCTGCGAGTAGAGAAACATAAAACCTGTTGTTTCCGCCAAGATCCTTGACCTTGGACTTGAGGTTCAGGTTAGGCGCCCATTTTTGTTTGAGTTCCAAAAGTTTTTCGGGAGTGGTGAGGGGCAGGAAGAACGGATTTTTTCTGCCGATTGAAAGCAGGATGTTTTCCTCTGCACTGAGCGATGCGGCAAGAAGGGGCCTTTGGTTTACCATTGCAAGTCCGCGTTTAAGTGCATCTCCGGGTTTCGAAAAATGCACTTCCTTTCCGTTGATGGAAACTGT
>CACYBG010000041.1 GCA_902772605.1 uncultured Spirochaetaceae bacterium | reverse complement strand
CCGTTGCCTTGAAAGTCTTGTGCTCGTCCCAATATTTCTGCCATTTGGGTTCGATGTTCTGGAATGGATATGACATTTTTTTCACCTCTCGTAATTTTTTCGCTTGGACCACGGTATTGAATGTCGGGCATCTCTAAAAACTGAGTTTTTAAGGTCCCTATTTTATGGAAGAAAACCGCGGCAGAAGGAAGTCTATCACAAAGCTTGATAATATGGAACCTCTTTAGGGAAACAATGATTCCCCGGACTTTTCAGCATGATGAAAATGATGTAACATCCATTAGGTTGAATGTCGAGTTTTAAAAATTAAAGTTTATATCAAAAACGGTCTCCCATCGTGAACCTGCACCAAATATCGCAGTGTGCAAGTTTGTGTCAGAACCACGATTCCGACCGTTTTTACCATAATCGATATGCTTAAAACTCGCCATTGGACGGCTTTATTGGCAAAAAATGGCTGGATTTTCACGCTTAGCTTTAGGGTGAAAGTCTGCATTCCAAGTGCCGATGATTGAATTTAAGGATAGGTGCAGTTTCGATGAACATATCTGAACTTGCAGCGTTGCTTCAAGGCAAAACTGAAGTTTTTAGAGGTTCCCATATGTTTTAAGGGACTGGCCGTTAAATTTTTCTTTGGAGATCTGCTATGAATTTAAAAAAGTTTTTTCCAGTACCGCTGATTTTGACTGCGACGCTGTTTCTTTCATGTGAAAGCACGAAAAAGGAACCTGTGCCGACAGCTCATGTCCTGAACCTTAGCCTGATGGTGGATGAAGACCCCTACGAAGGAGCCGCCCGCAATTTTTCACTGAGGGACGTTTCCAGAAATTTCGGAGTAGAGACGAACGAAGAAGGTGAAGAAGTCACTTTCGGAATATATCCGCTTTCCATGCTTGAGGAATTCGATGAGGAAGGAGAACCCGTCCTCTCACATACCGACCGATATACAGTTTCGATTGATCCCGGCGAATACAGGCTTTACGAAGGGGAAAGGGACCTGAACGCATTCATAACGGTTGATGAGGAAAAGACCCAGGCGGTATACGTCGAATGCACTTCAATCGACGCCGCCGCAAACGCCTTGAAATCGATTCCGGCACCTTCAGGACTGATTCTGTCTGTGAAGGAAAAGACCTATCAGACTTTGGGATACGACAACCTGCTTCAAAGGACCCTTGCTTCATGCAAAAATCCCGTCAGCATGAACATAAGCGGATGCATCAATACCGGAGTAGGATACAGGGCTTTTTATGGATGTCCGACACTCAAGTCCATAATCCTCCCCGAATCGATTTCCGCATTGGAAAAGGACCTTTTTACGGGTTGTTCGTCCCTGAGACACGTAAACATACCGTCAAGGGTTTCATCGATTGCAGGAGGAACCTTTTCTTCCTGTACGTCCCTTGATGAAATCGAAATGTCGTCGGGTAACGCTTTTTTCAAGGAAGTCGACGGATGCATACTGAGCTCGGACGGTGCCAAACTGATTGCCTGGCCGGCAGCCAATGGTTCGGTCGTTGTCCCTGAATCGGTCGAGGTAATCTGTGAATACGGTTTTTCAGGATGCTCGGGTCTTGAGTCCGTAGAATTGAGCTCAACCATAGAAATCGAAAAATATGCATTCCTGGGATGTACGTCACTTACGCAGCTTGACATATCAAGAAGCCTGTTCATGATGGAAAATTCTGCGCTTGAAGGATGCACCTCACTTTCCCAGATAAACGTCGAAAGTGGAAATCCGTCGTTCAAATCCAGGGGCGGAATCCTCATGGCATATGACAACAGGAGACTGCTTGCATGGCCGTCTGCACAGGGGTCCGTAAAGATTCCCGAGGGTGTCACAAGGATTGACGACAATGCGTTCCAGAATCAGTCGGGACTCAAATCCGTGTCGCTTTCATCAACCGTAAAGGAAATCGGAAGCCAGGCATTCACTTCATGTGCAGATTTGACGTCAATCGACATGCCGTCCGTGGTCAGCATCGAAGCATATGCATTTTCAAAGTGTCCGAAACTCGTTTCAGTATCAATCCCGGAAACGGTCAGAAGGTGCGACGGATCCGCATTTGCAGGATGTACATCGCTTGAAAACATAAGCGTGGCATCGGGAAACACCCAGTACAAGTCGATTGGCGGGGCGGTGTATACGGCAGACGGAAAGACCCTGGTCGAATGGCCTGCTGCAAAAGGGGACGTGACAGTTTCATCTTCCGTACAGTCGATAGGAACCTTTGCCTTCAACGGATGTTCCGAATTGAAATCGGTTTCGCTTCCGTCGGTTGAATCCATCGGACATCATGCGTTCGATGCCTGCAAGTCCCTGGAATCCGTCGATTTGGGGCCGTCCGTCGTTTCAATCGGCTCACATGCATTCAGCAACTGCCTTTCCATAAAGAGCCTCTACATTCCCGAAACCGTTACGGTAATCAAGAACTATGCGTTCTGGTTCTGGTCTTCGGATCAGAAGATTCTCTGTCAGGCACCTTCAAAGCCGTCCGGATGGGATTTTGCTTGGAATGCAGACAGCGATGCCGTACTTGTGTGGGGCGCACAAAAACCGACGGATGCCGAACCCGAGGAGTGATTTATCTTGTGAGAACGTCAACCCCGATGTACTGCGTCGGAGTTGACGGTTTTCAGAAATATTTTTACGGACTGTAACCTTTTTGTTTTTCAGATGTTTTTAGGGTACTATGAAAGTATCGTTAAAAAAAGTTTCTGCCATCTGTGCAGCACTCTTTATGTCCGTATTACTGCTTCATGCGGAAAAAACGGCTGTCGACCGTCTTCATGCATATACGCTTGATAACGGCCTTTCGGTTTTTGTTGCGGAAAATCATTCTGCTCCACTTGTCTACATAGAAATTGCCGTCCGAACCGGTGCCGTCGCCCAGACTGCAGAAAATGCCGGCCTTTTCCATCTGTACGAACACATGATGTTCAAGGGGAATCCGAAGTATCCCAATGCACAGGCAATGCAGCGGGCCTTGAACGACATGGGCGTCCCTTCATGGAACGGTACCACGTCAACCGACCGGGTGAACTATTTCATTACGGTTCCTGTCGATCAGTTTGAAAAGGGTCTTGAGTTCTGGAGCTATGCAGTCCGTTCGCCCCTTATGGATCCGAAGGAATTCGAGGATGAAAAGAAGGTCGTTCTCTCTGAAATCCAGGGATATTTCGGACAGCCTGAAATGATAAGTTCGTTCTATACGTCCAGAAATCTGTTTCCGGAAGCACCTTGGACCGACGATGCCTGCGGTTCCGTTGATGTCATACGGAATGCCACCGTTTCTCAGCTCAAGGACATTCAGTCAAAATATTACGTTCCGAACAATGCGGCCGTTCTTGTAGGAGGAGACATAGATCCCGACGAAGCGTACAGGCTCGTAAAAAAGGTTTACGGAGACTGGAAAAAGGGTGAAGATCCGTGGAAGGATGATGCTAAACAGTATTCAGAAAATCCGCTCAAGGCCCCTGCATACTGCGTTTTCCCGAATGCGTCCGTATCTCCTCAGATTGCGCAGATTGACGTGGTTTACCGCGGTCCAGATGCAGATTTCAACCTGAACGATACGTACGTCGCCGATTCACTTTCCTACGTGATTGCGGATCCGAGCGGTGCATTCAAGAAGGCGATGCTCAAGAACTCAAACCTCCAGATTCCTGACGTAGGGAACATCTGGGCAAGATATATGACTTCACGTCGCCATGGAACCCTTTCCTTCAGCGCCATCGTCCTGTATCCCATGCAGAATCTTCCGTCACGCGTACATGATTTTTATGATACGCTTACGAAAAAAGCCCTCCCGGCAGTCCAAAAAGACAAGTCGCTGGATACCCAGAAGAAGCGTCAGGTCCTGATTCAGTCCATTGAAGACAGCCTTGTTCGCGACACTGAAACTGCAGAAGGCCTGCTTGCGACCGTTTCATACCTGTGGTGCTATGCGTCCAGGGATTATTTTCCGACCTATGCAGAAAACCTTTGCAGGGTTAAGAAAGCCGATTTCGATTCATATCTTGAAAAATACATTTATGGAAGAAATCCGATGATCAAGGTGTATGTAAATCCAGCCGTTTACGAGCAGACGAAAGATGCCTTCGATGCAGCCGGATTTACTGAAATAAAGGCTGAAAATGCATTCTGGTGGAGTAAGTAAATGAAACGTTTGGGAATTGTTCTGGCAGCCATGTGCTGTATGCTTTGTGCGGTTGACTCATTTGCCGCACCTTCATCGCTTTCAAAGCCGGAAGTGATCAAGGGAAAGAAAAACGACATATACAGGTATACTCTGAAAAACGGAATACCGGTATATTTTATAGAAAACACGGAGAATTCGATCGATCAGGTCTCCATAGTCGTAAAGGGCGGACGTGCGAACCTTAAGCCCGAACAGTCCGGACTTGAAAATGCGCTTTTTTCGATGATGTCCAAAAGTTCAAGCAAATACGGCTATGAAAAACGCCTGCAGATGACGTATGAAAAAAGTTCCGCCATATTCCACGAGGAATCAAATGCCTGCTCGACGCTTTCCGTTGAATGCATCAACCGATACATGGACGAAATGCTTTCAATGCTCATCGACAGCTTCATGCATCCTGCGTTCACGAAACCTGTCTATGATGTGATGATGACGGAATTCGCCCAGAACATACAGCAGGTGATGAATCAGCCGTGGCTTCTGCTTCAGAACACCATTGACGATGTAGCCTACAAGGGAACTTCCTATGAAGCCCGCTGCGAACCTACTGCCGAAACCCTTGGAAACATAACGATTGAAGCGATGAAGGACTGGCACAAGAAGGTTCT
>CACYBG010000040.1 GCA_902772605.1 uncultured Spirochaetaceae bacterium | reverse complement strand
ATTCTACCTATTTGACTAAATGTTTTCAATAGCGTAAAGTTTATGTATGTACCTTTTTAACCAATGCCAGTACCCCGGATGCAGGGCTTCCGCAGTTTCAACAGTCACGCCCGACGGTGAATTATGCGAGTCGGAGGGATTCTGCATGAAGCATGCATCAAACCCGGAAAAACTGAACGACGACATAAAGAACTATATCCTGGAGCATGACAAAATCGTCGGACTCAATGCAAACCACATGGTTTTCGACGGATTGGATTTCAGCGGAAAGAAATTCTACGGATGCAATTTTCAGCATACCACGTTCAACTCAGTCCACTGTTCCAACGTCAAGGCCAGAATGTGCATGTTCGATTTTTCAACGATTTCCGAAAGTTCGTTCACCTCAAGCAACATAAAATTTTCATCATTCGGCGGATGCAAGATGGTCCATGTAATATTTACCGGAAGCGAACTTGTACAGAACACCTTCAACGGCATAACCGCATATCAGTCCAGCTTTGACGACAGCAACCTCTACGGAAGCTGTTTCATAAAGGCTGTCCTCATAAACACTTCTATGATAAACTGCAACGTAAAGCGCGTACTTTTCTATGAATCGGCAAGGGAAGGCGTATCGCTCAAGCTTTCAAACACCAGGGAAGCTTTCCTGGACAGGCCAAATCCAAGGCGACTCGGATTATACAGCATCAATACGGACGGGGGCAGAGACTGATGAAAGTATATTCACACACGTTTCTGGAAGAGGATTTCACAAACAGTTATGTCGTAGTAAACGATGACCCGAACGTAATGCAGGCAATCATAATCGACCCGGGAAAGATTTCCAACGGCATGATTTCCCAGCTCGAAACGGATCACTACAAGCTTACGGCCGTACTGGTTACCCACAACCACTACCATCACGTAAGGGGACTTTCAACCCTGGCGAAAATCTATTCACCGCAGATATACACGGCGGATTATGAAGTCGAAGGATTCCGCGCAAACCTGATTCGTGGCGACGGCAAACTGATGATAGCTGGATTGGACGTAGAGTATTCATCGCTCCCGGGACATTCAACCGACAGCATGATTTTCAAAATCGGAAACCTGATTTTCACGGGAGACGCAATATCGGCAGGAACGATTGGAGAAACATCCGGAACATATTTCAGGAAACTGCTCTGCTCAAACATCGAAAAGAAAATTTTTTCACAGTGCGACGAACTGATTGTACTTCCGGGACACGGACCGCCATCGACGATTGCATCGGAAAAATACTTCAACATGGATACTTCGAAAGACAAGAAATTCATGGGCTGATCAGACAAAAGCCCTTTCATTCTTTCGACAGAAGATGTGTCCTTCCGCCCCAGAGTCCCCATCGTTCGGAAACGTAGCCGCACAGACGTTCAGACGCATCAAGGAAATCGGAGCACTCCGTCCTCTGCATGTATCCGGAAAGTTCAGGCGACCTCAAGGCCAGCGTAGACCACGTGCTGATTTTCTGGAAATTCCGAACCGTCATTTTCGGGGACTGCTGCAGCATGTACGCCATGAATTCATTCCGCATCAGGTATTCGTCACCGGTATCGTATCCCAGGCTGTCATAGGACTTGAAGTACAGCTTCAGGAAATCCCGAGCCTTTTTTTTCGTCGAGGCATAGACAGAATCGGAAAATTCCCTGAACCCGGCATCCATGAAATATATCCCGTGCCAGGTTTCATGAGCCAGAAGCTGAGTGCGTAAGTCCATGGGAGATTCCCGCGACAGTGAAATGACGGCACCCTTCCCTGCCAAAAACTTTCCGTCTCCGGCATCAACGATTATTCCGTTTTTTATCAGTATATTCCTGAGCAGACGTTCCTTCTCGTTCAGGGACAGCTTTTTCCCGGCAGCAACGGTGAAAAATTCGGCAAGGTCGTCCGCCTTGTAATCGTGTGCATTGTAACCGTGCAGGGTCTTCACCGATTCGTCGTCAATGAAAGTCCCCCTGTATCCATCCTTTTCGGTGAAATACGCAATCCTGCTCATGAAAAGGTTCTGGACATCGTAATCCTTGAAGTCGAAAATCAGCACGTCGGGAAAAAGTTCCCATCTGAAAAGTTCGTATTCGGCCGTCCTCCATTTAGACCTGGGCCACTCCAAGATAAGTCCGACATCAGTAACGAAAGGCTCATCTACAGTTCCATCCGACGGACACAGTTCAAGTCCATTGGAAGTCATGAATACCGATTTGAGCAGCGAAGGATTTTCTTTAAGCTCCATTACGGAAAACGCATCCCTTACGGAAGAAGACTGAAGCGTCACGGCATTTGCGGCAGGCGAACGACGAAGGACAAAACTGCTTCCACCGTATGAAAACGAAAGCCTGTCCATACCGTCATCTGCAGGAAGTTCGGAAATTCCTGCAAGCGTCATTTCTATTTTCGGCAGCACGGATTCCCTTCCGTTTGACCGGTCGAACAGATTCTTACCGTCTGAAAAATCAACGGAAAGATTCGTTCCGTCCACAGTCCCTCCATCCCGTCCGAATGCATACAAAGGGATTTCCGATGAAACGTCCATTCCGATTCTTGCATGAGCCGACGAAACCTTTTCGACTGAAAACGCAGTGTCCGAACAGACGTAAAAGCCTATCATATCGGATATGTCTTCAGGCAGGCACATGGAGATTCCGACGGTCTTTTTTCCGAGCGACCGAAATGAAAAAGAAACGCCTGGTTCGGAAACTCCGCCGCAATCATAAATGAAACCGAATTTTACGTCGCCCGAAAAATCGTCGCATACATCCAGATTCGAAACGGTCACTTCCAGAGACGCACCTTCTCTGCGACAAACCAGTTTTTCAAGTGCCGATTTTTGCCTTCCGTTGAAAAAAAACGCTTCCGTCTCCTGATTTTCACCGCCACATACCAGAGCAGAAACGTTTCTTCCCCCCATGACCAGAAGTCCCTGTCCTTCAAATTTCAATTCGGACCTGCCGGCCCACGCAGGAAGATTTTTTACATATGCAGATTGATCCCTCGATGAAGGTCCCGAACAGGAAAAAAAAACGGCTGTGAACGCAAGAAGGATTGAAAGTCTGACAAGGTCATTCATCGGCTTATACTACACTTTTTGTCGATTTTGCGCTACATTTAAGCTGATGCAGACACAGACAATGATTCCACACAGGGACGTGGTTTTAAAAATCATAAGGAGCTCAAAAAAAATAATCGGGGACTTCAACTCTGAAAATCTCCCCGGATGCAGGGCCATACCCGTTTTTCCGCTATGGTCGTTTGCAGAATCCTTTCCGGAAGACGCTTTCGAAGTGAAGGTTGAAAATCCGAAACTGGACGGAACGACGTTTTATTTTCCGCTCGTATTTTGCACCGAAGGAAAGCCGGACGTTCGGACCGAATTCAGGATAGTCTTTGCAAGGATATCGGGAGACCCGCATGGAATCGCCCCTTACACTCCACCGACAGAAACTGCGGTTGATTTTCCCCTGAACGTTTCATGCTACAGGACGGGAACGGCAGTCATCGAGGATAATTCCTGGAAACTGTTCGACGAAAAGTGGCACAAAATCCCGGGAAACTGAACGATTCCAGACAGGCGATTCACATTCCGCCCCATGTTCAGGCAGATTTACCGACAGGAACGAAACGGAACCGACAGCCTAAAAAATTATTTCATCACCTTTTCACCGCGATCCATTGCAGTGAGTCCGGACTTCAAGAGCTCCAGTATTCCATAGGGCTCAAGCAGACGGATGAGGGATGAAATCTTGTCTTCACTTCCGGTCGCCTCGACAATCAGTGAATTTTCAGATACATCGACTATATGTGCACGGAAAATGTTGCATGTTTCGATGATTACCGCACGCTTTTCTCCGCTCGCCTTGACCTTAATCAACGCCATTTCGCGCTGGGTCGTTTCGGACGGAAGACAGTGCTCGATTGAAATCACTTCGACAAGCTTTGAAAGCTGCTTTTCAATCTGCTCAAGGATATACTCGTCACCCCTAACGACAATCGTCATGCGGGAACGGTTTGAATCTGCCGTTTCACACACTGTCAAAGAATCGATGTTGTATCCACGGCGGCTGAAAAGTCCAGAGACGCGGCTCAGAACACCGGCATGATTTTCAACAAGAACAGAAAGAACATATTTTTCCATAAAAAAACTCCTTAGGGAAACGGTGAATAATCCGAACGCGAATCATCAACCGTTAACTATAACATCCGCAATTCATAAAATGATAGCAGTTTTATAAAAATCTTAAAAGCCTTAGGGACGGTTTTCTGCATAAATGCCCAGAAGCCTTACATCCTCGACCGTATCCTTCAACTCTTCGGTAAGGCGTTCGACATAGCCTACCACATCGACTTCCGCACCGGAAAGGATGTTCGAAAGTTCAGCATCGGCATAAAACCAGTAGTTCCATGCATGACCTTCCATCGGACGGGATTCAAGCCTGGTCAGATTGACGTTGAACTTCGCAAAAACGCCCAGACTCCTGTAAAGCGACCCCGGTTCGTTTTTCGTCTTGAATATGAAGCTTGCCATGTTCGGCCTTACGTTTCCGGCGACATTCCTCTTCTGGTTGGCGGACTGAATCACAAGAAAACGAGTGAAGTTGTTCGGATCGTCTTCAATGTCCTCCTGCAATATGTCCATGTCGTAAAGATCCGCATTGACCGTACTTGCAATTGCAGCAAGAGACCTGTCGTTCCGTTCGGAGACAAGCTTTGCAGCCGTTGCGGTCGAGACGGAATCTATGTGCACCCATTCCTTATATCCGTCAAGGAATTTCTTGCACTGTCCGAATCCCTGCGGATGACTGTAAACGGTCCTTATGTCCTCCAGTGAGGCACCCTTTACGCCGAGCAGTGCATGACGGATGTTGAGCGTGACAGCTCCTGCAATCGTTACATCCTCAAAGCGGCAGAAATTGTCGTAGTTCTGATAAACCGAACCCGCAAGCGAATTCTCTATCGGAACCATTCCATAATCAGCCTTACCGTCGATTACCGACTGGAAGATTTCACTGAACGAATCAAGTGGAAGGGCCGTAACGTCCGTAGAATCAAAATACCTTCCCACCGCCTGTTCCGCATATGCACCGCGCTTTCCACTGTAGGCACAGACAAGTCTCTCCCTTCCGCAAGTCCTGATGTGTGCAACGGCTTTTCCCATGACGGGAGCAAGAGCTTCGACATCATGCATCAGCTTGTCAAACTGGGCCAGGGACAATGAACGGTCGGAATCAGACTCGCTTTCAAAACTTACGTCAATCATAAGTCCATCGGCTCCGGCAGAAATCGATGCCATTCCAAGCGGATGAACGGAATTTCCATGACCGTCAATGCCGCACGGATCGACCAATACGGGCAGATGTGACATGTTTCTAAGGACGGGAACTGCAGAAAGGTCCAGAACGTTTCTTGACGAAGGTTCAATCGTCTTTATCCCGTGTTCGCAGAGGATCACACTTTCACAGCCGGAAGAAAGCAACTGTTCAGCCGACATCAGAAAGTCTTCAAGGGATGCCGTATGAGACCTTTTCAAAATTACGGGTTTTCCGGCCAGACCGAATTTGCGAAGGAAATCATGGTTTCCCATGCCATCGGAATCGACAAGAAAAACGTCCGCATATTTTCCGACCAGTGCTATGTGGGATTCGGAAAGGACTTTCGAAACAACCGGAAGACCGAATTTTTCACCGGCCTCCTTCAAGAGTCTGAGTTTCCCTTCCATTTCCTGAAGGTTGAAAATACGGTCATCATCATAGATGTCTGCAAAAAAAAGCGATGCACCGGATGCAGCAACAGCTTCCGCAGCAGACATTATCTGTCCGGGACCGTCGAACGATGAAGGCCCCGCAATTGCAACGACCCTCTGTCCGCCCACACGGATTATCTGACCGCGACTGTTGGCGATTTCAACGACGGTATTTTCCTTCTTGAACTCACGGCTGGACATCTTGTAGGGCTTCGATATCGGGATGACCCTGCTGATTCCCGGCATGGATTCAAGTTCGGATGCCTCTATGAAGGATTTCCCGACCGCCGCGATGATGGTTTCCTCCTCACCGACGATTTCATTGAGCCTGAAATTCCTGGCAGTCAAAAAATCCTTTAAATTGCGCTTTTCGTCCTGACTGATGCCCTGCTTTAAGACGATGACCATTTTTTCCCCTAGAAACTGGACATGTTCCAGCTGACGGTTCTGAGTATGTCACCGAAAACACCTGCGGCTGTTACACCAGCTCCGGCACCATAACCGCGGACTGTCAGAGGAATCGGAGTGTAGCGTGCCGTCGTAAACACAAACGCATTTTCACCGCCGCGAACACCGTAGAGAGGATCATCCGGTCCAACCTCAAGCATTCCGACGCTAACCTTTCCGTCCTTTATGCTTGCACCCATGCGGAGAACCTTGTTTTCCTT
>CACYBG010000039.1 GCA_902772605.1 uncultured Spirochaetaceae bacterium | reverse complement strand
TTTGAATCTTCCTTCTCGCTTTCGTCTTCAAGAGTGCGGTCCAGCTCGATGTGGTCAAGAAAATCAAGGAGACCTTCCTTCGTGCACGGATAAAGGGATGCCGCATTCGCAAGTTCCTGAAGGTTTGAAACTTTCTGGGTTCCCGCTATTTCATCCTGACTTTGGTGAAATTCTTCAAGTCCGGATTTCGACGAAACGGCAGAAACAAATTCCGACAGGTTGATTTTTTTTCCGCCGCTTGATTTTACGGAAAGTTTTTTTGAATCATCCTGCGACTTACTTTCATCCGGAGTCTCTGGAATCATGCCTTCCAGTTCTTCACACAGTCCCGCGAAAAACGAAGCTCCTTCCCCGGCCTTTTTCGAAAGCTTTACGTTCCGACATCCTTCAAGCATGGATTTTCCACGACTGTATTCAACAATCTTTTCCTGACTTGTATTTCCGATTCCGCGCGGAGGTTTATTGATGATGCGTCTGAATGCAATTTCATCACGATGGTTTGCCATGAACGAAAGCCACGCAAGCACATCCTTAACCTCTTCCCTCTCGTAGAATTTCAGGGTGCCGACGACCATGTACGGAATCCGTTTTCTGAGGAACACAGACTCAAAGCCCATGGACTGAGCGTTCGTCCTGTAAAGTATGGCCCAATCGGAATAGGGGACGCCTTTTTTATGAGCGTTTTCAATCAACTGGGAACAGAACTCGCACTCTTCATCCTGATTTTCAAGGAATGCAAGGACGGGCTTTTTTCCTTCTCCCCTTGCAGAGACCAGATTTTTTCCAAGGCGCATCGAATTGTTTTTTACGACGGAACCTGCACATGCAAGAATCTGATTCGTTGAACGGTAATTCGTCTCAAGCCTGACAAGTTTAGTATCCGGGAACTGCCTTTGAAAATTGAGGATGTTCTTTACCTCTGCCCCGCGGAATTTATAGATGCTCTGGTCGTCATCGCCAACGACGCAGACATAGATTCCGGAATCCTCGTCAACTCCGGCAAGCTGTTGAAGGAGCTGAAACTGGGCGACGTTCGAATCCTGATATTCATCGACCATAATCACCCTGTAGCGCGAGTGGATTTCGTTCCGCACGGACGGCGTGTTTTTTAAAATCAGATATGGAAGCAGAATCAAATCGCCGAAATCTACATTGCCGGTTTCACGGAGTCTTTTTTCATACGCTTCATACTGGAGAGCAAATTCTTCGGAGCATCCGATCAGCGAAAAATCTTCGGAATCGGGAGTCAGGCAGTAATCCTTTGCCAGGGAAATCTTATGGGCAACATTGGCACAGTCTTTTTTCGGAAGCGTGGGAATAGCCTTTGAAACCAAATTCACCATGTCGTCATCATCGTAAACCGTAAAATTTTTGTCCACACCGGCTTCAAGATAATACTTCCGCAGAAAATAGGCTCCGAAAGAATGGAAGGTCCTGATTTGCGCCCACTGGGATTTGGGTTCGAGCTTTACGGCCCTTTCCTTCATTTCAAGTGCAGCCTTTTTCGTAAACGTCACGGCAAGGATTGCAAAGGGATCGACATTCATCCGAGAAATGAGGTATGCGATTTTCGTCGTAATTACACGGGTCTTTCCGGAACCTGCACCTGCCAGAATCAGAAGGGATCCGCCCTCGTGAACTACCGCTTCAGCCTGCTGAGGATTAAGGACTTCAAGGTAATCATCTGGATTCACACAAAACTCCGTCAACGTCAACCTGTGATGAAGCTACGGCCCTAGCCTTTACGACTGCACCGGGAACGACAAGCGCAACCTCCCTTGGATTGTCCAGGTCATAGCGGACCACAAACGAACCGTCAACTTCCGGAGCCTCGAACCATGCACGACCGATTGCAAGGCCTTCATCGCTGCCTTCCCTGTTTTCAATTATCTCTTCAATCAGAACGTCGTAGATTTTTCCAAGCCTGTCCTTCAATCTGGACCGGGTGATTTCCGACTGGATTTCCCGAAGTTTTTCAGACCTTTCCCTGGCGATTTTGGCTTTGACTTTTCCTTTCATCCTTGATGCAGGAGTATCTTCTTCACTTGAATATTCAAAGCATCCGCTCCAGTCGCTCTGTATGCACTTAAGGAATTCCCTTGTCCTTTCGGCAGACTCAGGGCTTTCACCTGGGAATCCCGTTAAAAAAGTCGTCCTTATGCAGCTGTCTGGAAAATAAGACCTGATGGTACCGACAAGTTTTCTGTAGGACTCAAATCCGCCCTTTCTGTTCATGGCCTTGATTATGCCGTCTTCTCCAGATTGGAACGGAATGTCGAAATACGGAAGGAACCTGGAATCCTTTTTCATCGCTTCAAGGATGTCGGGATTGAAATGATCCGGGTGGATGTAAAGCAGCCTGACCCAAAAATCACCTTCGATGCGGGAGATTTCCTCGACCAGTCTTGCAAGATACGATTTTCCGCCATTGTCACGGTCAAAATCAGGATTTTCAATCACGGGTGATTTCAGATTTTCGAATATTTCAGCATGCCAGTTTTTTCCGTCGCCACAGACATCATCGGTTTTTCCACAGCCAAATGCAGCAAGGTCTTGTCCAATCAGATTGATTTCACGGACTCCCCTGTTTCGGACCAAATCTTCAATTTCAGAAACGATTTCCGAAATCTTCCTTGAACGAAGCTCTCCGCGGATTATGGGGATGGCGCAGAATGTACAGCGGTTATTGCATCCTTCGGTTATCTTTACGTAAGCGGAACTCTTGAATGAAAAAAGCGTGTTTCGGTCGCCGCAGCAAACACCGACCTGAGCTGGAACGACAACCGGTCTTTCACCGTCCAAAAGAGACTTTACGGTTCCGTCGATTTTTGAAAGGTCGCCGTTTCCAAAAAAACCGTCTGCTTCCGGAAGTTCCTTTTCGAGCGTGGTTGCATAACGTTCAGCCAGACAGCCGGCAAGCAGGATTTTTGCATTCGGATACGAAGCCCTTGCATCGATTACGGCATTAAGGCTTTCCTCTTTCGCAGGTGCAATGAATCCGCAGCTGTTGATAATGATAAAATCAGCCTGGGATGCATCGTCAGTCCTTTCATATCCCTGACGCTCCAATCTGGTGACAAGAATCTCCCCGTCAACCTGATTTTTAGCACACCCATGCTGATCCAGATAGAATTTTTTCTTTAAGTTTGTTTCAGTCGCCAAATCAGTCAACGCCCTCAACTACAAGACGGTATTTTCCATCGCTTCCATGGACCCACTTGATGTCTTCAACTTCAACATGTCCATCAGGACCGATATCCAGGTCGAAGCTCTTTGTTCCGGCATTAATCTGGAGCCTCAAGGAATTCATGTTGCTCGTCCACAGGCGGATTCCATTCTGTGCCTGAAGAGGAAGTGAAGGACTTGATGACGTACAGTAGCTTTCGGTCTTTTCTCCGCTGTCAACCTTGTAACGGAAGAGACATGGACCGCGGAACGTAACCGTCAAAGTAAACGGATAAGGTCTCGTATCCTCGTGGATTGTGGTCTGATTTGCATTTGCCGAAGTAACAGGTATGTAATCGGTTTCCTTAACGGTTGATGCAGTGGCAGTTGAAACGTCATCGCTAGGAGCAACGACAACATCAGTATTGTCATCAAGAAGCAGACGAACCTGTGCACCGCGGTTTTCATCATTCACGGCAACATCGCTAAGATAGATGATTACGTCGGAAAGAGTGTCTCCATCGACATCAAGGACACGCTCTTCACCAAGATTTACAACCTGACTTCCGGCTGGAGTTTCAAGAGTCAAATCGCCCAGAACGTTCTTAACAGTCAGGACAATTTCACCCTCGCCTTCCTTTGCCGGGATGAGAATCTGGTCGCCCTTGTACATGCGGATGGTTTCGGTCTTTCCGTCAAACTCATACCTGTGAATCTTTTTCGTTTCAGCCAAAAGACGTTCGTTTTCAGCCTTCTGCTGATTCATGTTGCGGAAGAAGAAATAAAGATAGATTCCAACGCCGATCAAGGCCACCAAAACTACTCCGACGATTGCAGGAATAAGCAGCTTGGGCTTTTTCTTCTGTAAAAGTTCAACCGGAATCGGAGACTCCTGAATCTTCTTTGCCTGATACAGCTTCAGGACTTCGTTTGGATTCAATCCCAAAAACTCGGCGTAATTCTTCAGGAATCCAATCATGTACGGTTCGCCCGGGAAAACTTCATTCTTTTCATTTTCCAGAGCTTCGATATACTGCCTTGTAATGGATGTCTTTGCCTCGACATCTTCTATAGTAAGATCCTGTTCCTCTCTACTATTCTTTAACTGTTCTCCATAGCTGTCCATTTCCAATTACTCCTGGAACAAGAAATTATTATAAGAGGTAATGTAGGCAGGCGGCTCAAAATAGAATTCACCGTTACTGACCGGTACGTTCAACCTGTAGTTCTTCATGTCAAAGCGGTAAACCCCACCCTGAGGAGTCGTTGCGACAACACGGCGGATAAGCTTGGATTCCGAATCAATCGAGAGCTTTATGCTTTCAAAGGCTTCGGATGATGCACGGCGGTAAAGCATGATGTTTACGACCTTTACATCGCTACCTTCATCAAGCGGAACCGGTGTAGCATCGGTTTCGAACGCAATCGTGTAATACCTCTTGAACAGCGTAAGTCCGCGTGGAGAAATTGATGCATCATCGGCAGTCTTTTCGTTTATAGGCTGCTGAAGGAGAGTTTCCTGTCCCGGAAGATAAAGCTGAAGGGTCGTTCCGTCAAAAAGAAGGATTTGACCGCCCTTGACGTTAAAGCTTACCTTTATGAACTGAGGACGACTGTAAACGAGGTTTCCCTTCATCGCGCGTCCATCGGAATCAACTTCGATTTCACAACGATATGTGTTAAGCTTGGCGTAATAGTCGCTCACATCATTAAAATAGGAACTTGCGGTAACAATCTGAGAAAATGCCAGTGTTGATGCGAACAAAAGTCCCGCCAGACAGATAACAAGTTTTTTCATGTTTTTATGCTCCATAAAATTTGGCGCTCCAAATCAGGGACGCCTTCCAGGGATGGCTTGATAGGAAGTCGACAAAATCTGCAAATCTAAAATGCTTTTTATAGATTCATGCCGACTTTAAACCTCATGATATAATAGAGAAATAAGGGACTTAGGTCAAGGATTTTGGATTTCCTTTTTGATTTCTTCCAGTACAGCCAGAGCTTCTATGCCGTCCTGCAGGGTCGAAACCAGAGCTGATTTTCCGTCCAAAAAATCAACTGCATTCTGAATCATGTTTGAAAAATATCCCGTCCTCTGTGGCCTGTCGATTTTTTCACGGGAAAGGCTGTAGAATCCCGAATACAGGTTGGATTCTCGCCTCCTGTAAAATTTAAAGAATCCGTTTCCGATCATAAGGCGACCTTCAGTTCCCCGTATGTCGATTTCAAAACCGAAATATCTGGATCTGCCGCTGAAGCTCAAGGTGACCGACGGACAGCAGTCCAGTGAATAATGGGCCGAAAGCTGCCTGACACAGTCCTTTTCATCTTTATAAAGGCCGGTTATGACTGGATTTTCAAGCATCGGTCTGACAGAATCATCCTTTTCACCTGAAATTTCCATCGCTTTTTTCATGAGACCGGAAACCGACTCACCCGACTCAGAACGATTGCCTTCCCCAAGCAAATCATGCATCAGAAAATTAATCGTATCTACAAGATGTGTCCCATCATGAAGCAGACTGTAAGCTCCGGTTTCCTCTTCATGCGGATTGTAAACCGACATTCCTGACGAAAGCACCCCTTGAACGGACTGAAGCTCCCCGATTTTCCTGACCAAAGACCTGGCCAAAACGTAATCTGCAGAAAAACGCCTTTCATGATTGACCATTACGGGGACGGAATTTCTTGCTGCCATATCGCGGATTTTAATCGCTTCCCTGACGTTCAATGCTACGGGCTTTTCAAGTATGACCAGTTTCGGACGTGAAACGATTGCATCAATCGCTTCTTTTTCATGACTGCTTTCATTTACAGCCACTACGACTATATCAGGATGAACGTTTGAATACATCTGCAAAGAATCCCTGTAAATAGCCGCAGACGGATTTGCATTATGCCAACTGCACAAAGTCTGTGCATCGGTATCGCACCCGGCAACAAGATTTATACGCGGATTTGCATTCATCGCCATCGTATGACTGGCAGGCTGCTCCCTTTTCGGATCCAGACCCAGGCTGTAACCGATTCGACCGCAACCGACCAGAGCGGCAGTGTACAAGGATTCTTCACTCATCAGACGTCCTATTTCTCCATCAGTTCTGAATATTTCTGGGCAAGCCTCTTTGATTTCTTTGCAGCCAGACCACAGTAATTGGCAGGATGTTCGAAGAAGTTGGCAGGATTTTCAACGCCGAGTTTTTCAAGCTGAGCCGTTATGTCCTTATATTCCTTTTCATGGGTCTTAAGCACTTCAAAGAATGTCTTTCCGGATTTTTCAGCCTCAAGAGTTATCTTCCTGATTACTTCATGACCGTCGTTATATCCGGCTTCACCAAGAAGGATGTATGCAGGTTCAGCAAGGACTCCACCCTTGACCTTTCCTCCGGCACCTTCAAGGTTCTTTGCCATGTTTTCACGGTCCGCCTGAAGCCCCTTGACGACTGAATTCATGCGTGCAACGGCCATTGTGAATCCGGCGACGTAATCGGCAATAAAACGCTGTGACGCAGAATTGGTCAGATCGCGCTGATGTTCTGAAATCTGGTCCATATAGAACGTAATTACGCGTGGACACATTGCCTTCCAAAGCGATTTGACGTGCTCGGAATTCCATGGATTCCTTTTCTGCGGCATGGTTGATGAACCGACCTGGGTTGAGGCAAAATATTCAAACACCTCACCGATTTCAGATCTCTGGAGGTTTCTAAGGTCGTCAGCCAGATTTGCGATGATTCCAAATGCTACGTTCATCTCCAAAAGCAGACGAAGAACGTGCTCAGGCTCTACAAGCTGATTTGAATACTCGGACGGCTTGAGTCCCAGGAATTCAACATAAGTCTTTTCGAGTTCCTCAGGATCCTTGACTATCATTGACGGACCGTTATAAGCTCCAACCGGTCCCGCAAGTTTTCCGACAAGGTCATTTGAAAGCTCTTCAATGCGGATTATCGATTTTCCAAGTCTTGCAACGAATTCTGCAATTTCCCATCCGAATGTAATGGGAACGGCATGCTGACCATGAGTGCGTCCAACCTGTGGAGTTGAAGATTCACGGTCTGCAATTTCACAAAGGTACTTCTCAAGTTTCTTAAGCTCAGGCAAAACGACATTACGAGTAACGTCACGCATGCGGCAACTGAGTCCGGTATCAAGGATGTCGACTGAGGTGGCACCCAAATGAATGAGGGGTCCAATGTCGGAATCAACCTTGGTTTTCATTACGTTTACCAATGCACGGATATTGTGCTTGGTCTTTTCTTCTTCTTTGTAAACCTCTTCAGGGTCTATGTTTTCGGCTACGGCATCAAGTTTACCGGCGATTTCATCCGTCAACTTGTTTCTAAGCTTCAAGTGAGCCTTGACAAGTGCCGCCTCACATCTTGCATGAGAACGAACCGAAGCTTCTTCTGAAATATATTTAGAAAGGCCTGCAAATGCTTCAGCTTCCGACAATGAGTATCTGTGATCGATACAAGAAATGTTTTCAAAAATGTTACGAGTTTCCATATCAATAATATGAAACAAAAACGATAAAATTTCAACGATAAAAATATTTCAAAATGAAAATCCATGAAAATAAGTGCTTTAAAAACATTAAACATGTAGGAAAGGAAATATTAATAATTTAACAAGAATATAAGATAGGGAAAAATTCTGTTCTTGAGGCAAAAAAAAGCCGGCGGCCACCTGCTTTCCCGGGACGGACCCAGTATCATCGGCGCTGCGGAGCTTGACTTCCGTGTTCGGTATG
>CACYBG010000038.1 GCA_902772605.1 uncultured Spirochaetaceae bacterium | reverse complement strand
CTCGGTGCTGCATTGAGCGGAATCAGGGAGAATGTAATAATATGCTCCAAATCCTCCGCCCAGAGCGTACAGGAACTCAGGTGCGACATAGACGAAAGCCTCATAAATCTGGACACCGGCTGGATAGACATCTACATGCTGGACGGATTGAATCAGCTTTCGACCGATAAGACTCCCGACCGCCTGTATCAGGAACTCGCACGATGCAAGGAACAGGGCATAATCAAGTTTACGGGTTTTGCAACCGAGGATGTTGATTTGGCAAGGGAAGCCGTAATGAGCGGACTTTATGATGTCGTTCAGTTTCCGTTCAACATGCTTACCGACTCTTCAACCGAGGAAGTCGTAAGGCTTTGTGCGGAAAAGCAGGTCGGATGCATAGCCTCACAGCCCATGTGCAAGGGACTCATAACCAATGCTCCCTTGGCCCTGGGATTTTTCCTTCAGTATGAAAACGTGTCTCCGGTATGGGGCGTTCAGACGATAGAGGATTTGGACAACATAATCTACCTGAACAATCATCCTCCGAGGATAGACGAGCAGTTCCTTTCCGACATTGCACGCGAAAGGGCGTTCTTCGAGTGATGATTGTAGGAAAGCTGTTTCTGAAGCTCATTAAAAAAGGCTGTCCGTCAATTGAAGAGCCGGATTTTAATCTGGTCCTTCAATCGTCAGGCAGCCTTCTTTTTTTATGGATGCACCGGAATCATTTTCCTGCGGCCGATTTTGCCATCTGCTGTGCAACGTTTTTTCTGATTGCGGAAATGAGCTTTTCCGATTCCGCCTTGTCCAGTACGCGGACTATCTTGTTTGTGAGGTTGTCCGTCTGTATCTGCTTCGGATTTCCCAGTTCGTTCTTTTCGGTTATGAGCTGAACTATAGGGTTCGTAGGATTTGACGGTGAAACGTCCACGACCTGTGCAAGCTGTCCGCTGGCAAGATAGACGTAGGCTCCGATCGGGTAGAGTGAAAGCGAGAACAAAAGTGCCTTGAGGACCGTGTCGTCGTAAATGTGGTTCTCGTTTTTCATCATCTCTATCATTGCATCGTATGACGAACGCGCCTCCTTGAATTTCCTTGGTGCGGTTATGGCTTCGAAGGAACATGCGACGGATATTATCCTTCCGTAGAACGAAATCTCTGCACCCCTCTTGTGCCTTGGATAGCCGGTTCCGTTTTCCCTTTCGTGGTGGTCAAGTACTCCCAGAAGTATGGACTGCGAGAATTTGTATTCCGAAAGAATCGTGTAGCACAGGAGCGGATGCGTGGTTATCTGGTTCTTTTCTGCAATTGTAAGAGGCTTGTTGTTGATGTAGAGCTGCGGTGAAATCTTCAGCATTCCGATTTCGTGAAGCATGGTTGCAACGCCGAGTTCGACTATCTTAATGCTGTCCATCTTCAGCTGTATTCCGATTGCAATCGCTATTATCATGGACCTCATGCTGTGGAATACGAGGAAATTCTTGTTGAAGAGGGTGGTGTCCGGCGAAATCCTCAGGATGTAGCGTCTGTGTTCCTTGATGAAATTGCACATTGCACCGACAGTTCCGAAAATCTGCTTCTTGTTGAATTCCTTGTGCGTTGCATAGTGAGTGTAAACCTTGTTTATGTACTTGAGGAATTCGTCGTATACTTCCTGAACCAGGTCCATCCTCTCGCTGTCTGTCTTTACGGAAGCCTTCTTTTCCTCCGCCTTGTCCAGTGCTGCCTTTATCTCGTCGTCGATTTCAACGTCTTCCTCTTCGGCGGTTTCCGATACCGGCTTGTCGTCGGATATGACCATCACTTCCTCTGTCTGGGATGCGATGGCTTTCTTCTGCTCCTGGTTTACGGTCGGAGGTACGGTAGTCCTCTGGGCCAGCTTTCCGTTTGAGATGACCGTCTTGAAATTCCAGGTTAAAAGTGCCTTTATCGTTTCCTGATCAAGAGGGCAGTTTGCCGGGCACAGCATGAATTTTTCATCAATCATCAGATCCGAAGTGTATTCGGCGTTTGTTTTAAGATCTCCGACACTTATTGTTTCCATAAATGATCCCTCTTTTATAAATGTTTGTCGGTTCGCGCTGACTGACAACTGCAAAATCAACGCAGCCTTTAACAAAAGGTTTCCATGTATTTATCGGCATGGAAGGGTCTTTTTATGAATGGAAGCTTTGCATGATGCTTGCGTTTGGTTTCGATTTCGGTTACAATAAGTAAAATACCATTCTAATATGTGTTCTAGCATTTTATTATGTTTTTAACACCTTATTATGATTTTTTCACTCTAGAGTGTAAAATTTTTCAAAAAATTTGTTGACACCAAAGTTTTTTCATGATATACGAAGGTTGTCGGGCGGCATTACTGAGACGGGCTTTGTTTGTGGGCTAAATTCTCAGGAATGCAAGCATAATTATGGAGGAGAATTGATGTGATGTCAATTTGAAAAGGAAGGTCGGATGTGATTGAAAGCCGGTAGTCAATGGCTGATTCATCCACATGTCCTTCCGGTTGTCTTGGAGGTACTATATGAAGTGTCCATCTTGTGGTTTTGATTTCGACCGAGAAAAGAATCTGGTTTTGGGCGTTGCTGCAAAATGTCCTTCTTGCGGAAAATTCATAATGGATATTGAGGTTTCCGGCAGCGACTATAAGGAAAATCCTGAGGCGGCAATGAGGGCATATGAACTTATGGCTGCGAATGGGAATCCAAGCGCTCAGTATAATCTCGGTCTCATCTATGCAGATGCAGGGAACGACGTGGAAGCGGCAAAATGGTTTGGGCAGTCTGCAAAACATGGACATGCAAGGGCACAGTGCGCATATGCATACATGCTCTCCGAAGGTCGCGGTGGACTTAAAAAGAATAAGAAAAAAGCCTTCGAGTGGTACCTCATGTCAGCGGAGCAGGGGGACGACCGTGCACAGTGCAACCTAGGAAATATCTACAGTGCGGGCGACGGTGTCAGGAAGGACAAGTTTGAAGCGGTGAAATGGTTTCGGATGTCTGCCGAAAACGGTAACTGCATAGCCATGTTTAATCTTGCTACTATGTACGATACAGGAGAGGGTGTGGATAAAGATATTGCTGAAGCGATGAAGTGGTATAAGGCTGCCGCTGAACAGGGACTTCCGCAGGCACAGTTCAACCTTGGAATGATTTATGTCAATGGCGACGGTGTTCCAGAGGATGCCGAGGAAGCGTTCAAATGGCTCATGATGGCTGCCATGCAGGGATATGCTGATGCCCAGTATTGCATTAGCTGCTTGTATTATGAGGGAAGAGGCGTTGAACAGGATGTGGAAGAGTCCTTTAAATGGCTTTATCTGGCGGGCATGAAGGGGCATCCTGAAGCGATGAAAGCCCTGCGTTCGGTGAAGTTCAGTAATTAGGGAACCGCTGATTATCGGCTTGATGCATTGAACTGATGTTTTTTTTGCAAAAAAAAAGAACCAAGACTGGCCTTGGTTCTCGTGGATTTTAAATCTCTTATCAACGGCCGTCTGGATGTCTTTTGGACCCGTCCGTTGGAAGTGATTCCCGTTGATTTTATTATCGGACCCGGAGAAAACGGCTTTAGTTTTTTTTGTAAAAAATTCAAGTTTTTTTTGTTCGGGTAGGGAATCTGCTTCGAAACGCCTGGGCTGAGGGGTTTGTATCCCGCTCCGATGCCATGGGTGGTGGACGGATTGGGCTTTCATGATTGAAGGATGCGTTGATGGGATGTATGTCGCTTGATTTAAAAAAGTAGGGACATTTCGGGAATAGGCTTCCTGAAATGCCCCACATCCAAACCGTCGGATTCCATCGTTACCGGATCAGTACCAGATTGCGCTCTGGTCTTCCCAGTCGATCAGCTCTTCCTGCTTGAAGAAAAGGTTGATTTCCCTTGCTGCACTTTCGTCGCTGTCGCTTGCATGGATGATGTTGTGTGAAGTGTGTGAGCAGAAATCTCCGCGGATCGTTCCAGGCATCGCATCTGCAGGATTTGTTGCTCCCGTCATCTTGCGTACCAGAGGAACACAGTCGTCTCCCTGCCATACCATTGCCACTACCGGACCGCTTGTGATGTAGTCAACCAGCGGATCATAGAATGCCTTTCCCTTGTGCTCTGCATAGTGCTCTGCAGCAAGTTCCGGGGAAATGTTCATCAGCTTAAGGCCGACGAGTTTCAGTCCTTTCTTCTCGAGGCGGCTGATTACCTCTCCAACGAGCCTGCGGTTCAATACACCAGGCTTCAGCATTGCAAAACATCTTGTACTCATGG
>CACYBG010000037.1 GCA_902772605.1 uncultured Spirochaetaceae bacterium | reverse complement strand
TAACGCATTCTTCTACCCATGCTTTGATTCCGGCATGCTTAATGTCATTAACTGTCATTAAAAACTCCTATAGTCGAGGAAAAGAATCCCGAAACAGATACTTTAACAACGTAGCAGTGCTGTTTTCAGTTTTATGCATAAATATGCAGTCATTCGATTCCTTACGATATCAATTTACCCTAAAAGTCCATAAAGTTCAAGGCAAGAAGGGGTAAATCGTTTTGCATATCCCTTGTCGAGGGGGAGTTTTAAAAACAGGCTTTTATTCTCCGGAAGATTTGCCGATAAGATAATCTGTATAAACGCGGACATCTCCAAGGACCGGTGTTTTTGGAGGTTCCGGCATCTTTTGTTTTTCAGGGACCATGAAAAAAATCTTAATGACCCCTTCAAGAAAAACGAAAATGGGTTTATAATATAGGAACCTCTGAAATTGCGATGTTTTAAATCCCTGGGATTCAAGGATTAAAACTCGCCGGCAATGCAAAAATCGTCGGTTGCGGCGTTTGGTTATTGCCTGTGGAGGCTGGTTTCTGAATCGGGAAGTTTTCGATAGGCCATGGTTTTGGAGAGGCTCAGAAATTGCCTCGTTCATGGCTGTTCGCGGATTTTGCCGATTCGGTTTTTGCAGCTGTGGGGTTTTGAACTCGCTGGGTAAGGTGACAATCTGTACGATTCCATCCAACCCTTTGATGCACAACAGATTGAATTTTAGGAGAACAGGATTTTATGGCAAAGAAAGAACTGGATAGGTTTGCGAAGAATTACAAAAAAGATGTCAAGATACATACGAAACTCATGGCTATCCTGATCGGTTCCGTTGTATTTGTCTGTGCTTTGGTTGCCACTCTGTCCTTGATCATATTCGAAAACAAGGAAGTCGAGATTGAGAGGAACAATACCCTTGCAAACTCCGTAGGTGTCATCCGAATCGTTGACGACTGGAAGCTTCAGATTGATTTCTATTCGTATCTTTTTTCCATAAACCGCGATTTGGAAATTGCATTGGCCAACAATGACAATGCTGCACTGTCTGCCGTTACTAAAGAGGTAATCGGAAATCTTGACCTTGATTTCTGGGCCGTTACCGATACAAAGGGAAACATCCTCAAGTCCGAAGACCTTACAGGCTCCATAGCAGGAAGCCCGTACGTTACCAAGGCTCTCAAGGGTCAGTCATCCTGGGGTTACGATACGATCGGAAATCAGGCTTATGCCATAATATCTGCATATCCGGTGCGCTATGAAGGAAAAGTCGTTGGAACCGTCGTATTCGGATACTGTCTGGACAACGAGCTGCTCCTTTATGAAGTAACCGAATCATACAACATGGAATGTACCGTTTTCCGTGGAAACGAGCGTGTTGACACCACAATCAAGGATGAGAACGGAAACAAGATTGTAGGAACAAAACAGGATGACCCGAATGTAGTAAATACCGTATTGAAAAATGGCGAAACCTTTGACGGTCAGCTCATCATAAACGGCGGAAAATACCTTTCTGTCTATGCACCTCTTGTGACGCAGGATGGAACCATAACGGGTATGATTTTCGTTGCAAAATCAATGAAAAAAATCGAAGAAACTACATTCTCCGTTGCAAAGATTATAATTCCGTGTTGTATCGTAATCGTCGTGGTGCTTTTGGTTCTGGTAGGATACTTCGTCCGCTGGCTCATGTGGCGTATCAACAATGTTACCGAATCGCTTGAGGAAATGGCGACCGGTGAAGCCGATTTGACCAAGCGCTGCAAGCTTTTCATCCGCGACGAAATCGGATTTTTGGTCATCCAGTTCGATGCGTTCTGCGACAAGCTCCAGCAGATTATCACCGAGGTCAAGAAATCAAAGGATGAATTGAACTCTACCGGTTCTACCCTTACTGCTTCAATAGATGAAACGTCAGGTGCAATCTATGAAATCAGCGAAAACATAGAAAGCGTCCACAGTCAGATTCAGGATTCAGGAGAAAGCGTCAAGGAAACTGCTCGCGTAGTCGAGGAAGTCTCCGATAACATCACCATGCTGAGCGGAATGATTCAGAATCAGTCCGGTGAAGTAAGCGATGCTGCAACTGCCGTAGAAGAGATGATTGGAAACATTTCTTCAGTAAACAAGTCCGTCGAAAAGATGGCCAGTTCTTTCGAAGTCCTGTCTCAGAACGCTCAGACCGGATTCTCAAAGCAGCAGGATGTTGACGAAAGGATTCGCCAGATTGAAACCCAGTCCGAAATGCTTCAGGAAGCCAACCTTGCAATTTCAAGCATTGCGGAACAGACCAACCTTTTGGCCATGAATGCCGCAATCGAAGCTGCCCATGCCGGTGAAGCAGGTAAGGGATTCTCCGTCGTTGCCGATGAAATCCGTAAGCTTTCAGAAACGTCTTCACAGCAGTCAAAGACTATTGGAGACCAGCTCAACAACATCAAGGATTCCATTTCCGAAGTTGTTGCCGCATCCAATGAGTCAAGGGAAGCATTTGCTGCCGTGTCAAATAAGATAGAAGAAACCGATGAATTGGTCATTCAGATTAAGGCTGCAATGGAAGAACAGACGGCCGGTTCAAAGCAGATCAGCAGGTCGCTCAAGTTGATGAACGACAGTACCGCTGAAGTTACCAAGGCATCAAAGAGCATGTCCCAGAAGAACCATGCAATACAGAATGAAATCAAACGCCTCCAGGGAATCACCGACGAGATAAAGAACAGCATGGATAAGATGGCATCTTCATCCGAAAAGATCAGTGCAACGGGAAATGCCTTGGGCGTAATGTCCGGACAAGTTCAGGGTGCAATTTCAAAAATCGGTTCACAAATCGACTTGTTTAAGGTATAATCAGACTGCTAAAAAAAGACCACAGGAGATAAAAAATGGGTCAGAATTATTTTAATTCAATTCCTTGGCGTGTTGCTCGTCAGGAGCTGGGTCACTGC
>CACYBG010000036.1 GCA_902772605.1 uncultured Spirochaetaceae bacterium | reverse complement strand
GCCGCCTTGAATTTCCATTTGAAAGCCCACATTGAATAGAGCTTTCCCTTCCTGGACTTTTTGATGCAGTGGGCGACCGTTTTTTCAGGGTCCTTTCCGTGCCTGACCTTTACGCGTGCACCCCTTGAAGCGACGTTTGCAAATTCTGTGCTTACAGGTCCCGGACAGAGTGCCGTGACGGATATGCCCTTCGGCTTGAGTTCTGCGGCGATTGCTACTGAAAAGCTCAGTACGTATGCCTTGCATGCACCGTAGACTGCGAAATTTCCAAGCGGCATGAATGAAGCGAGGGATGCCGTGTTGATTATGCGTGAACCGCGACCCATGTAGGGAAGAGCAAAACCCGTTATGCCGGTGAGCGAAGTGCAGTCCAGGTCTATCATGTCCATCTCTCGGTTGGTGTCGGTATCGGCAAATTCACCGTAGGTTCCGAATCCTGCGTTGTTGACGAGTACGTTTATCCTGATTCCGCCGTCTGCACTTGAGTTTTCGCCGTCCAAAAGGGATTTGAGTGCATTGGCCCCGGTCTTTCCGCTTATGTCCAGGCCTATGCATTTTACGGTCGGAGGGTTTCCGTCTTCCGGCCTTACTTCCGATTCTATCCTGCGCTTTGTTTCTTCAAGCCTGTCCTGTCTTCTTGCGACAATCCAGATTTCGTCCGAGGCGAGATCCCTTGTCTTCGGATCCGGGGATTTTGAAAGTTCGGAGCTTTCCTTTGCAAGCTGAACGGCAAAACATACGCCCATTCCGCTTGAGGCTCCGGTAACGATTGTTATCTTTTTCATGACATGATTATATCACATTGGATGATTATAAGGAAACACTTAAAGGGACTCTGAATTATTAAAACTGTGAAAGGAGGAAAAGACCGGAGCAAGGAATTTACCCCGGTCATGAAAATTTACTTTCGGTTTTCTTCAATCCATTTTACGGCGAAGTCTACGAGGGGTCTCATCCTTATGAAGCGCAAGTCCGCGTTTCCAAGTCGGCTGATGTGAAGGTTCCGTTTTCCCTCTTCGGAATTTTCGAATGCGGCTCCAAGCTCTACGAAATCCTCTCCGTCGACGAAAAGGGTTTCGTAGGATTTCCAGACCCTATTTCCGTTTTCCATTACCGCGCTGTGTTCTGTAGAGTTGTGCTTTGAAGGATACTCTGCGCGGGCATCTGCCAGGTGGAGCGACGTGTTCTTGTCGTAGCCCACGCCGATGAGAAGTATGTATCCGTCGTTTTCATAGAGTCGTCCCAGTGGTGATCCGTCTCCGAATATGTTGCAGAGGTCGTGATCCCTTGTAAATTCCGCGGCATTTTTTCCCCAGGCTGAAATGGAGCGTGCAGGATGGTCGCTCCTCAAGGTTCCGGGCCAGGTCCTGAACATTTCTGCCGTTGCACCCATCGTGTTGGTCGGGGTTATGCGGCTGTCGTAGGCCGGCCAGTTTTCGCGTATTGCATCCCACCATTCCTTCGGTTCCTCCCAATGTACGCCGGTTTCCGGGTCAAGGTTTTTCCAGCTCTGGGTCGGCATGAGTATGGTTCCTTCGTTTCCGACGCATTCAATCAGACTTTCGATTATTATCTGGGGTCCTCCGCATACGAATCCGATGGAAGAGAGCGAGCAGTGTACGATTACGTTCTGTCCCTTTTCCATTCCGAGCGATTTGAACGCGTTGATTACGTCATCCTTCAATATGAGCGGCCTGTCGGTCTTTTCTGTGTTCATCTAAAATATCCTCCGTGGATGTTTTAAGGTAATTTAAATGTCAAATAACGGATTTTTGTTCGAAATTTGACCTTATAATGACCTTAAATTGTTAGATAGAATATTATACGTTTTGAAGGAAAACGAAAAGTATCCGGGGACTGTTTGTGGTCGGCAAGTGGAAATTATTTTGCTTTAGGCTATGGAACCCCCGCGAAGCGGTCCACCGGAACGAAGTGAGGAGGATGACCGTTAGGGAAGGGTGGAACAGCCGGCCTGCCGTAGGCAGGCAAAGCCCGAATGAAAACGAATCAGATGCGCTTTACAAGGGTGAAAAGCTGTCGTCGGGTGATTGTCGTATAGACTGGGCGGCCGTGAGGACAGTGAGGGTCGGGGAGTTGAAGGGCAAGGCGTGCAATCCAGGAGGCCATTTTGTCGTCGAGCATGTCTCCGTCCATTACTGCCATTCGGCATGCGGTACTTGCGGCTACGGAGTTTATCATGTCGTGGGGGCGGATGCGGCGGTCCAAAAGGTCCCTTCCAAGATCGGCTTCGCTTCCTTTCCATCTTGCAGGGACTGTTGAAAATTCCCACCTTCCGTTTCCGCAGTTTTTTCCGGTGAATCCGGCCTGTTCAAGGGAGTCGGAAATTTCTTCGAGGTAATTGTCGTCGGCGGGTGAGTCGGTCGTTACCGTGTAGGGGACGAGGAGTGTCTGCTTTTCTCCTGCGGCTTCCATTATCTGGTTGTAGATGTAGCGTTCGTGTGCGGCATGCTGATCGATTATGTAAAGTACGTCGCCCTTTTCTGCAATGATGAAGGTTCCGAGTGCACATCCGACGTAATGGAATCCGTCTTCGGTCTGATCTTCGGAGTCGGGTACGTAATTCGGTTTTGTCGGATGCCCTTCGACCGATGCTTCACCCGGGTTGATTTCGGAACTTCGGTCTTCGCTTGCGGCTGATACGAGAAGTCCGATCCTTTCCATTGCACCTGCGCTCGTCTCTGAAAAATCGGTCTTGCGTCCTCCGCTTGGAAATCGTCCTCCTGAATATGCTGAGCCTGAAAATCCGCTTCCGGTCCCTGAAAAGAATGACGACCTTTTGTCTTCCGACTGTGCCTGATTCTGGCTTCGGGAAAGGGACGGGGAACTTCCATGCCTTTGAAACGAGTAAATCCTTTCGGTCGGGGATGAGGGGTGGGACTGAGGAACTTCGAGTCCAAGGTCGGGCTCGGGAATTTCGGATTCGGAAAAATTTTTTTCGCCCCATGCCGATGAGGGGGATTTCATGGTTTCAAGCGTGTACTGCCTGTAGAAATTCCTTGCGGTGGTGCTTACCTGATGGTGGACTGCGTTTATGTCCTTGAACCTTGCCTCCCTTTTTGCCGGGTGTATGTTGAAGTCCACGAGTGACGGGTCCATTTCCAGAAAGAGGCATGCAACCGGATGTGAGCCGTTCGGGAAAAATCCCTGTCCTCCGTATTCGATGGCCTGAACCAGAGAGTATTCGCTTATCTTGCGACCGTTTACGTAGATGAATATGTTTTTGCGGCTGCTTCTTGTGACCGACGGGGAGCCGAGTATCAGTCTGAATGACCAGCTTCCGTCCGGTGCCTTGGATGTAACTTCGTGGAAGTCGCTTTCGTTTTCAAAGAATTCCATGGTCTGGACGAATCTTTGGGTAAGAGTCTGTCCTGCCGGGAGAGAAAGTTTTTTTTCGCCGTCCATGCTCAGGTTGAATGCAATGTCGGGTCGGGGGAGGACTTTTTCTTCAAAGGTCGCCCTGCACATGGTTCCTTCGCTTGCAGGCCGCTTTAAAAACTGTCTGCGCGCAGGGAAGTTTTCGAACAGTGCCGAGGTCTGGACTATGGTTCCGCTTGCAGATGCCGCTGGAGTAAGTACATGGTCTTCCGTCACCGAAGCGCACATTTTCCATCCGTTGGAAATTATTTCGAGCCTGCTTACGGCCGCCATGGATGAAAGTGCCTCCCCCCTGAAACCGAGGGTCGAAAGGTGGAGGAGGTCCGTTTCCGTGGAGATTTTGCTTGTTGCGTGGGGACGTGCACAGTTTTCCAGGTCTTCGCGGGTCATGCCGCATCCGTTGTCCACGACCCTGATTTTTTCGATTCCTCCGCCCGTCGTTTCCACCGATATTTCCGTTGCGCCTGAATCGACGGCATTGTCCATGAGTTCGCGGATTATGGCGTTGGGCCTGTCAATGACTTCTCCTGCGGCTATCTTTCTGGCAACTTCAGCGTTGAGCTGCCTGACCGGTTTCCTTTGGTTTTCCATGTCCTGTAATCTTCCGTAAGTTTTCTTTGTGTTGGCGTATGCGTCATGCGACCTGAAATCAGCCGATTCGGGTTCCGTTTACTTCCGTGCTCGGTGAAAAGAGGTCCAGTACGGGAACATCGCTTTCGTCCTTGGGCTTTTTGGTCTTTGAGGCCCTTTTCTTTTTTTCTTCGCCGGATTTTTCTTCTTCGGCCGATTCGGAATCTTCTGCAGGGGCGTTCATGAGAATCTGGATTTTTCCTTCGATTGCATCAAGTTCCTTTTCCATGCCCTTTGCAAGCTTGATTCCTTCCTCGAAATCCTTGAGTGCCTCTTCAAGCGTTATGTCGCTTCCCTTTATGGCTTCGCTCAATTCTTCGAGCCTTCTGAGTTTTTCTTCGAAATTGTTCATGTCGTTCTCCATATGTGTGTCTGTCGTTTGCCTTACGTCAGTTTACCGTGGCTGAAATCAGGCCCCTTGCAGGTCGGATGGTCAGTTCGGCTCCTTTTTCGGTTTCTTCGGCACTCCTTATGACCCTGCCTGTTTTTGCGTCGCATACCATGGAATATCCACGGTCCAGTATGTTCTGGGGATTGCAGTTTTCAAGCGTCATTCCGCACTGCCTTATCCGGAGCCTGTATCCTTCGACGGCTTTCTGCATGGCATCTCGTAGGTCGTCCCTTGCTGAATCCAGGCGTATCTGAAGCGGCTGTTCTATCCTTCTGAACTGGGCTTCCATGTTTTCGGGCTGGAACAGTTTCAGCGTCATTTTCATGTGCATGAGCCTTGATGAAAGTTCTGCGTGCATTTCATCCCTGCATCGGGTAATCCTGTCCACGATTTCATTCTTGAGCGGCACTGCAATTTCTGCGGCTGCGGAAGGAGTGGGGGCACGGACGTCTGCTGCATAATCGGTCAACGCCAAGTCTGTTTGATGTCCGACTGCGGAAACCGTAGGTATTTCGGATTCTGCAACTGCACGGACTACGCTTTCGTCGCTGAACGGAAGAAGGTCTTCAATCGAACCTCCACCGCGACCTACAATCAGTATGTCGCAAAGCTTCCATCTGTTTGCGGCCTTTATCATGCGGACTATTGTTTCTGCAGCCCCGTCTCCCTGTACCTGAGCGGGAAGTACCGTTACGTTCACGGAGTCGTTCCTGCGCCTTATGATTTGCAGTATGTCCCTGAGTGCGGCTCCTGTCGGGCTTGTGACTATGCCTACGGTTTTCGGGTACGGCGGAAGATTTTTTTTTCTGTCCGAATCGAAAAGACCCTCAGCTGCAAGAAGCCTCTTTCGTTTTTCAATCATCTCCATTATGTCGCCTATTCCGGCCTGATGCATGGACGATGCTATTATCTGATAGTTTCCCCTGGGGCCGTAAACTGAAATCGAGCCCTGTACGGTGACCATCATTCCGTCTTTCGGAGTGAAATCGAGGTATGCGGCGCGTCCCCTGAACATGACTGCAGAAATCTGGCTCTGCATGTCCTTCAGGACGAAATACATGTGGCCCGAAGCCGAGTTTATCTTGAAGTTTGATATTTCGCCCCTGAGCTGTACGTTCGGGAATGTACCTTCCAGCATGGTCTTGATGAGGTTCGTGAGCTGGGTTACGGTAAAAACGTTGTCTTTTTCTGCCATACCGCACAAGTATATAACATAAGAAATCAACTTTCAACGTTCAATTTTCCGCCGCCACGGAAATTGTGCCGTATGCTTTTTAGAGTCGGTTTCAAGATTTATATAAGGTAAAAAGACTGTAACAAGCGGATTTGTTCGCAGTTAACGCTGTTCACGAAACCGGCGAAAAACGTTAGTTTTGAGCAAATCCGTTTTTTTACCCTAAAAGCAAAGGTTTAAAACAGCAAAAGCCCCTGTCCCCTTTTTTTCACCTCTTAACTTCCTTAACGATAGTTCCGATACTGGAGAGGATGAAGTCTATT
>CACYBG010000035.1 GCA_902772605.1 uncultured Spirochaetaceae bacterium | reverse complement strand
GTTTGTGTGTGCAGAATCGGAATGGCGACCGAATTCCCACGCCCTGGAAAAAGCCCTTGACATGGCGGAAAAAGCCTCAATCGATGTGGCGGCCAAATCCATGCCGTCTGCGGCGCGAGTAAAAGATGAAAAAACCTCCCCCACTTTTGCAAGGTCAACCAAAGCCATGCTGTGACGGGAAAGTTCTTCGCCGCCCGAAAGGTTTTCAACATAACGGTCAACCATTGACATTCCCAAATCCATTGCAGAGGCCGAAGAATTTGAACTTAAGAATTCCGCCATGGAACCGTAGTCGATGGCATCCGGCGGCAATATGTCCTGGGATCCGAGCATGTAGCGCGCATATGGGGCGATTGCATATCCGGTCTCAAGGTTCGATGAAAGTCCAGTATCGAAAATCACCATGTCGAAATCAATGCCCGAATCGGAAAGGACCTTCCTTAAACCGCTTACGGTAAGGGCTTCCCCGGAAAATCCGTCGTAGCACACCGCCTTGGCAACCGATGCACAGGCTCCCCTTATGACAAGAAGCATCCTGTCGCTACCGTAGGATTTCTTTGCCCACTGAACGAAGCTTGAAAGCGATTCCTGAATTCCACCTAGGCTGCTCCTTTCAAAAATGGCAGTGGCGGCACCCCGGTTCAACCTGTATCGGACGACGTTTCCCTTTGCATTCCTTGTCTGAACGAGAAAGCGGACCCTGGTAGACGTAACGCGGGACGAAACATCCTTGAACATGGCATAATCGGATTTACCTCCGTCGGCATCAAGTCCAACGTCGAAAACAAGCACCGACCAAGTCCTGCCCTCACTTTCAGTCCTTGAACTGATTCTGGAATAATCTTCCGGACTGTAAAAATCCGTCGAATCGTCATAAATCTCATCAAAATCCTGGGCGGAAACAAAGGCTGATGCAACGGATAACACTATAATGGAAAGAATATATCTAAATTTTAAGGGGATTGAACTGCAAATCATAGGCGTAGATTTTAGCAGATTTTCAAGCCGATGGGAACCTCAAAAGCAGAATAATATCAATCAACGCTTTTTTTGATGGGCTGAGGAGGTTCACAAAACCGTTAAAATTCTATAAAGTAGACGGACTATGGATTTGATAAAAAAACTTGAGGACCTTTCGGTCAGATTCACCAAGGTCCAGGAACTTATCGGAGACCCGGACTTGGTCAGGGACCAGAACAGGTACAAGGAAATCATGCGCGAGCACAGGTACCTTACGGAATTGATGGACCTCTACGCAGAATACAAAAAGGTGCTTTCAGGAATTGAAGAGGCGACCGTACTGATTACCGAAGAAGACGACCATGACATGAAGGAAATGGCCCGCGAAGAACTGAAGGAACTTGAAGAAAGGCAGCCTCAGCTGGAAGAACAGATAAAGCTCAAGCTGATTCCGCCGGATCCGCTCGACGAAAAGAACATCATCCTTGAAATAAGGAGTGCGGCAGGAGGAGACGAAGCATCCCTTTTTGTCCGCGACCTTTGGGAAATGTACATCCATCTTGCAGAACGCAAGGGTTGGAAGACCGAAACCATGGAAGCCCAGGAAACAGAAGTCGGAGGATTCAACAAGATTGTCACATCGATAAGCGGAACATTCGTATACGGAACCTTGAGATGGGAATCAGGTGTCCACCGTGTACAGCGCGTTCCTCAGACAGAATCCCAGGGAAGATTGCAGACTTCCACGGCAACGGTTGCAGTTCTTCCTGAAGCCGAAGAAACCGAAATCAACATAAAGCCCGAAGATGTCCGTGTCGATGTCATGCGTGCAGGAGGACCGGGCGGTCAGTGCGTAAACACGACGGACTCAGCGGTACGACTCACCCACATTCCGACGGGAATCGTGGTCATTCAGCAGGATGAAAAGTCCCAGATTAAAAACAAGGCAAAGGCATGGACTGTCCTTCGCGCTCGTCTTTTTGATTTGGAACAGAGCAAAAAGGATGCCGAACGTTCTGCAACACGAAGAAGCATGGTCGGAAACGGAGACAGAAGTGAAAAAATCCGCACGTACAATTTCCCTCAGGACAGAATCACCGACCACCGCATCAACCTGAGCCTGCACAATCTTCCGTCGTTCATGATGGGAAACATGGACGAAATGCTCGACGCACTGAATGTCTACGCAAAGGAAGAGCAGCTTAAGGACGCATCCGAACTGGATTCATAATGACCGTAGCCGAAGCGAAAAAACTGGGACGTGAAAAACTGAGTTCAACAAGTCCCAGTCCAGCCCTGGATACCGACTGCATTCTTCAGGACATGCTCGGATGGAACAAGACCGATCTCCTGTTCAAGTCGGACAGTGTGCTGACACCTGATGAAGAAAAATCATTCGCCGAAAAAATCAGTCTCAGGACTACGGGACTTCCGATTGCATACATCACCGGGCACAGGGAATTCTACGGCATGGATTTCCTTGTTTCGCCCGACGTGCTGATTCCAAAACCCGATACGGAAATCCTCGTTGAAAAAGCCCTTGAAATAATCGGAGAAAAATACAGGGCCGTAAAAAGACTCCTCACAATCTGCGACATGTGTACCGGAAGCGGATGCATCGGACTTTCGATTTTAAAATCCTGCTTTACTGATAAAATCACGCTTGAACAGCACCTTCCGATAGTCACTATGGTCGACATCAGCGGAAAGGCTCTGGACATGGCAAAAAGAAATTTCATCCACCTGAACCTGAGCGGACTTCCCGTATCGCATCATTTCATCAGGAGCAACCTTTTTGAAAACGTTCCGGGCAAATTCGACATCATCGTATCAAATCCACCGTACATTCCGTCGAACGAAGCCATGGAACTTTTGCGCGATGGACGAAGCGAACCGATTCTTGCACTGGATGGAGACGTAAACCTTGACGGAAGCCCCACCCACGCGGAGGACGGACTTGGCATAATCAGGAACCTTATTCCACAGGCAAAAAAAAGGCTCGGCGAAAACGGGGTGCTGATTATGGAGACCGGGGAATACAACGCGGACGAAACCGAAAACCTCATGTGCCTTGCAGGATTCACCGACACCGAAATCTTTTTGGATCTGGAAGGCCAGAAAAGGGTCGTCATGGGAAAGGTTCCGAGATGATTTGCTACCTATCCAGATCCCGCAT
>CACYBG010000034.1 GCA_902772605.1 uncultured Spirochaetaceae bacterium | reverse complement strand
GCTGCTTCAATTGCGGCGTTCATTGCAAGAAGGTTGGTCTGTTCGGCAATTGCAGAAATGGCGATGTTTGCTTCCTGAAGCATCTGTGACTGCATTTCGATGTTTCCGATTCGCTCGTTTACATCCTTCTGCTTGTTGATTCCGACCTGTGAGTTTGAACGCAGGTTTCCGAAAGACGACACCATCTTATCAACCGATGAATTGACCGAATTGATGTTTCCAATCATTTCTTCAACGGCAGATGAAGCTTCACTGACGCACGCAGTCTGATTTTCAACCATGTGCTCCAGCGATTCGATGTTGGATGCAATCTCGTTTACCGCACCGGCAGTCTGTGAAACGCTGTCCACCTGATTCTTGATTTGTGAGTGCATGCTTTCGATGTTTGCAATAATCTCCGTGATGGAACTTGAGGTTTCTGAAAGGCTGTCCGACAGATTTCCGCCCGCATCGTTCAGTGATGCCTTTGAATGCTTGATGTCGCGGATGATTGTCTGAAGCTTTTCGGAGAATTTATTGAAACCGACTACAAGACTTCCGATTTCGTCCTGGCTCTGGATTGAAATGCGCTTGGTCAAATCGGCATGACCGCTTGCAATTTCGTTGACGTTTTTATCGACGACCTTAATCGGCTTGATGATTGGACTTGCGATGAACACTGCAATTCCCGCTGCACATACAAGGCTTATGATTGCAAGTACAATGATGAGGCTGATGTTTTTCCATACGGCCGCATAAAGTTCGCTTTTCGGTCCAATCGTTACGAAAATCCATCCGCTTTCCTCTGATATTTCCTGGACGGCAAGATATTGACCTTTGCCCGTATCATCAGTAAAGAACTTGTCTTTTCCCTTGACTTTGGACCTGAATGATTCCAGTCCTTTTTCCTTGAAGAAATCGACGTTCATGAGCTTTTGGGTGTCGTCGTTCGTGACGTACAGTCCGTTTTTGTCCAAAAGGTAAGACTTTCCGGACTTTGTGACCTGTATGCTTGAAATCTGTTCGTTGAGCTGACCGAGCTGAATGTCCACTGCAAGCACTCCGATTTTTTGACCGTTTTTTTCTACGCTCGTGGAAAGTGCTGCAACCATGCTGTTGGTCACATTATCAAGGTACGGGTCTGAAATGTCGAACGTATCCGTGGCAATTCCCGCCTTGAACCATGCTCTGGTCGTCTGGTCGTAATCGCTCGGAGGAGTCCATCGGTCGTTGGCATAAAAGAATCCGCCGTTCTTATATGGAACCGTGCCTGAAAAATAAAGCTCGGAGAACTGTTTTTCGTTGCGCAGCGTGTGTTCAAAGAAATTCTCTATGTTCGTCTGGTCGAGCTCATGCGTCTCAAGATAGTGTTTTGTCGTGGAGACGAGGCTTATCGGCTTTTGGAGGAAAAGGTTCAGATTGGAACTGGCCAGGCTGATTTTTCCTTCTCCTTCCGCAATGGCATCTGCCGCAAGGTTTTTATACTGTATCGTAATGACCGGTATTGAAATGACGAGTATAGAAAAAAGTACGACAAGTATGTTTCCCACGAGGATTTTAAATCCGATTGATTTCACGTTCATATAGGCATATTCCTTGATAAAGCTTTTTAGTTGGGTCAAAAAAAAGAAGGCAAGCCCCCAAAACTTCAATTTTTGACGTAACTCTAAAATTGCAAGTGGCTTTCAGAGTCTTCCGTTTACTGGTCAAAACAAGCGAAAATGTTGGGAAATCTCCAAAATCTCCGTTTATTTGAGATGTTCTTTCCATTTTCCTATGCTTTTTTTGATATGTCAAGGTTAATTTAATGAAGGTTAAAATTTAAACAAAGGTCGTGTGCAGATTGATGTACGGGCGATTTTCAAGGCGCGTGAAGGTTCGTGAAACGGATTTCGAGCCGAATTTGTTTGCATCTTCTCAAGTTCTGAAGGCAAAATTCAGCTTTGAAAGTTTAAATGTTTCTGAAATAGTTGTATAATCCCAGGGTAACTTTTTAAATTGATGAAGCGGGTTTAGAGAGTGCCCGGGTTAAATGTAAATGAGTCGGTTTTAATCGGCCTTTTACGGGAGAAATGATGGTAAGGGTCTGGTTCAATCATTGGTTCAGTTCGGCCTATGATTTAATTGAATTGTTGAAGCAGGATAATCCTGAGCTGTATGTCATCGGCAGCAGTACGACAGCAGATTCCGTCGTAAAGTTGGCATGCGACGAGTGGCATCAGGAACCGGCTGAAGTCGAAGGATACATAGATTTCTGCATTGATTTCTGCAGGAAAAACAGGATAGACGTTTTTTTTCCACGGAAGAATCTGGAACTTGTCAGTAAATTCAAGGACAGGTTTACCGATTTGGGCGTAAAGGTCCTTATTGACGATTATCAGGTCGTATCGCTTTTGAACGACAAGGCGAAAACATACGGATTCCTGAAGGATATCAAGGGACTCAACATACCTGAATATCATATAGTAAACAATGCGCGGGAATTTGAAGAAGCATACGAAAAGATTTCCGAAAAAGGCGGATTTGCATGCGTAAAATTCGTAAGGGATGAAGGTGCCATGAGTTATCGTCGCATAGTCAAAGGAAAAAAAGGATTCGACAGGCTTAGGACTTATCCGGGCGTTGAAATGCTTTACGACGATTATCTGGCATGTCTGTCGGAAAAAGAAAGCTTTGATGATTTGATGGTCATGGAATATCTGCCGGGAAGGGAAATCAGCGTTGACTGTCTTGCGACCGAACAGGGACCGATAATCATTCCGCGTTTCAAATCTTTCGGGCGTGCGGAACTGGTTGATTTCGACCCCTCAATCGTTTCGCTCTGTGAATCGATATTGGACAGGACGAAGCTTGAGTGTCCATGCAACGTTCAGTTCAAGGAAAAGGACGGCATTCCGTATCTGCTGGAGATAAATACAAGGATGTCCGGCGGTTTGCAGATGAGCTGTCTGGCCGCAGAAATCAACATACCGAGGATAGCCTACAACAAGCTGATTGGAAAAAACGAACGCTGGTCGATGAAGAAAATCAGGACGACACTTTCGTTCGTTGAGGCTCCAAAAATCCTCTGACAATTAAAAACCGTAATAAAAAAATAGGAGAAAAAAAAGTAAAATGAAAAATGACGGAATCTATTATGGCGTAGGACCCTTGATGTATACGCCCGCCTATAATGAAACCATTGCACAGAATCTAATCAATGGAAAATTCGGTTCTGATTTTTCCCTTTCGTTTTGTCTGGAAGATACGGTAAACGACAAATTTGTAAAGGAAGCGGAAAATCAACTCGTAAAAAGCGTGACCGAAATTTACGATGCCAGACAGAAAAAGGAATTTGCACTTCCGAAGCTTTTCATCAGGGTCAGGGAACCGAATCAGATTATCGAGCTTACAAAGTCGCTTGGAAATTCGATTGAACTGATTGCCGGATTCATCGTCCCGAAATTTTCACTGGAAGTCTTTGAATGGTACAGGAACGCCCTGCTCACGGCTTCTGAAATAGGTAAGAAAAAGCTTTACATCATGCCGATTTACGAAAGCAAATTCCTGATTGATCCACGTAAGCGCATAGAAAACCTTTTCAACCTCAAGGAAGTGCTTACCGAAATCGAAGAACTGGTCTTGAACATCCGCGTCGGTGGAAACGATTTGAGCAATTATTTCGGATTCCGCAGGCATGTCGATGAATCCATCCACAAGATAAAAACCATCGCCGACGTTTTTTCGGACATCATTTCTGTATATGGAATGGATTATGTGGTTTCGGGGCCGGTCTGGGAATATTACGCCGGAGAAAACTGGGAAAAGGGTCTCCGCAACGAAATTAAGGACGACATCCTGTGCGGCTTCATCGGAAAAACCGTAATCCACCCTAATCAAATAGCAGTCGTAAACGATGCGTATAAGGTCTCAAAATCCGATTATGACGACGCAAAATCAATCCTTGAATGGGATGACGGCAGCATAAAATCGGTTTCGGGCAACGGTACCAGAAGCAGGATGAATGAAGTTAAAACCCACGGAAACTGGGCGCAGAAAATCATGTATCTGGCGGAACAGTTCGGCGTGAAGGAATGACGGTAGATTTCCACTGTCGGGCTTGAACCCTTGCTTTATTAAGAAATTGTGCTAAACTGTAACTAAAAATGGAGTTTTTTGATGGAAAATGGAAAAAAATTAAGACTGTCCTTTAACTCTCCTGTGATTCTGACGTTCACATTCCTCTGCTTTATAGTCCTCATCCTTGATATGATCACGGCAAAACAGACGACGGTCAATTTTTTCAGCGTCTATCGTTCATCATTTGCAAATCCGCTCACTTATCTGCGCATGTTCACTCATGTTTTGGGACACGCAAACTGGGAACACCTGTTCGGCAACGTTACGATGCTTCTGGTTGTCGGACCTCTCCTTGAAGAAAAATACGGCTCGCTGAATACGCTTTTAATCATACTGATAACGGCACTTGTTACGGGGCTGGTGAACTTCTTCCTGTTTCCCAACGTCAGGCTTCTGGGGGCAAGCGGTGTCGTTTTCGCCTTCATACTTCTGTCGGCATTTACCTGCGTGAAGGAAAGGGAGATACCGATTACGTTCATACTTGTCGCCCTGATATACATGGGGGAGCAGATTTATTCGGCAATCTTCGTCAAGGACAATGTTTCAAATCTGACGCATCTTATCGGTGGCGGAGTCGGCTCTGTTTTGGGCTTCATCATGAACAGAAAAAAAATGTATAGATCGAATACCGGGAACCAGTAAAGATGTTTACTCATGTAATTGCAAGCAGTTTTGACGATTTTTTCTCTGATTTGAACCAGCGTGGCGGTAAGAACGTATATTTCTATCGCATCAATGATTATGCCGGAACGGTTGATAATCTGATAACCAGATTCTATGAATTGGCCATGAAGAACGGTGTTGTCATCGAGGGTGGAATCCCTGCGCCGGATCAAAAAAATCTGTCCTATTACAAGGAAATGATGGGGGATGAATTCAAGCCTTCGATTGCATTCATGGAGGGCTGTCTGAAAAAGTGGCTTCCCCGTATGAACGACGTTCAGAGGCATGACATTGCAATGTCCCTTCTGGCGACTTTTCAGGACATGTTGAAAGCCGGAAAAAACGAGAGCATCATAAAGAATACCTACATCAAATTCCTCTGTTGGCTTTACTACAGGTTCGAGCGCGTTTTGGGTCAGCTTGGAAACAATGACGTTCCGAAAATCATTTATGAAGGAAACATCAGCAACCATGAACTGCTTTTGCTTTCGATACTTTCAAAGGCCGGCTGCGACATTCTTCTGCTCCAGTACAAGGGCGATGCCAATTATCTGAAGCTTGACCCGAATTCGGAATTATCCACTCCATTGATGATAGCCGGTGGACAGCCGTTCCCTGCCGATTTCAGCCTGAGCAGATTGAGGGAGAGCGCACGCAAGGAACAGGAGACAGCCAGACTCTATGGACCGCTACCGACCGTAACCATGTGCACGAACGCATGGATTGAAAGGCAGCGTGGTTTGGAGATTATAAAAGAACCGACATTGACTCGCGGCAAGGAAGAAAAATTCGTCTACAACGCTTTTGTGCGGATAAACGGAGCGGAAGACAAATACGTTTATTCCGACCAGCTTTACAGGATGCAGCAGGATTTGAAAAGTGCAAAACGCCATCTGGTCATCGTAAACGATAAGATTCCGAATCCGACTCCCGAAGAAATCAACGGCATAAAGCGCGGAAACTATACAAGTTCCGAACAGCTGATTCTGAACATTACTCAGAACATAGTTTATGGAAGCAATATCGAACTTCAGAAATTGATGCGCAAGGCTTTTGTTGACATCATGCTGGAAGAGTCTCACAAGGAAAACACAAACGTCAACAAGCTCTCAAGCAAGGCCGTCTATCTTTTGTGCTGGCTGAAGAGATACTCGCAGGAACTTTTTTCAAACTGGAAGCAGCCCGATGTCGGAGTGTTCGTCTATTTCGGTGGATGTAAAAACGACAACGAATCGAATTTCCTGAGGATGCTCGCAAGAATCCCGGTGGACGTTTTGATTCTGTGTCCGAATCTGAATGTAAAGTGTTGCCTTTCCGACAATCTGCTTTACGAAGAGAACAACGAAGAATCCTTGAGTCTCGACAGGTATCCGGAAGATTCTGGCATGGTCCGCATGGGGACAGTTGCATCCCACGCAGAACAGGAAATGATGGATATGATGAGCAACGATTCAAACGGGCTTTATAAAAATCAGCAGTTTTCAAAGGCAAATTCCATCACCCTTCAGACCATGTATGAGGAAATCCCCGACATGTGGGACATCACCGTGAATTACAGGCAGTTCTTCAGAATTGAAAACAATACGGTCGATATTCCGGTCGTCTTTGCAAAAATATCCGGCGTGGGTGAAGGCAAAATCGATGCATATTGGAATTCGATAAAGAAATTGAGGACCGAAAATACGCTCTTGATTTCACAGATTCCGTACATCGCATCAGGTACACCGAATAAATTCAAGGGCTTGGCATCGGAGTTCTATAGAAATGGAAAATTGCAGAAAGAAAAGATAAAGAATCATCCTGATTTTCCGTATGCAATCCTTCGTCCGGAAATGCAGAACCATATCCTTGATAAAATCGAGATGCTCATCAACAACAAGCTCGTGAAGGGAATCGGCGAAAATGGAACCGAATACACTGTCATCGGTTGGTGCCTGAACCTCCCGAAAGAAATCGTCAGGATGATTCAGAGTTTTGATTTTACGAAAAAAAATCCGAAACTCATTTTTGTCTGCGCGACTGATAAGGTACTCTCGCTTGAGGATTCAATCATCGTTGCGTTCCTGAATCTGGTTGGTTTTGACATCCTGTTCTTTGTTCCGACGGGATATCAATGTGTAGAAAGATATTTTACAAAGAAATTAATGGAAGAACATCAGATTGGTTCGTATCAATATGATTTGACGGTTCCTGATTTGGCTGTGTCTCCTATTAATAAAGCAGGTAATTCATTACTTGGAAAACTATTTGGAAGAGGTAAATAAGATGGATGGTGAAATGATTAACGCTAACGACCCGAACATGGGCGTCCAGGACATGAACAATCAGATGAACGGCCAAATGGTGAACAACGGTCAGATGATGAATAACGGCATGATGGATAATTCAATGAACGGCCAGATGATGAACAACGGAATGATGGGGAATCCGATGGGCGGTCAGATGATGAATAACGGCATGATGCAGAACCCGATGAACGGTCAGATGATGAACAACGGCATGATACAGAACCAAATGAACGGCCAGATGATGAATGGCGGCATGATGAACAATCAGATGAACGGCCAGATGATGAACAACGGAATGATGGGAAATCAGATGAACGGCCAGATGATGAATAACGGAATGATGCAGAATCAGATGAACGGCCAGATGATGAATGGCGGCATGATGCAGAACCAGATGGGCGGCCAGATGATGAACGGCGGCATGATGCAGAACCAGATGAACGGCCAGGTGATGAACAACGGAATGATGGGAAATCCGATGGGCGGCCAGATGATGAACAACGGCATGATGAACAATCAGATGATGGCCATGAACAACCAGATGGTTCCAGCCGAAACAGCTCCATCCGTTTTCGACCAGAATGCTCTGCTTGAAAAAATGGACAGGGAAATGGTCAATTCTTCTGAAGTTCAGGCAATGGTTCAGTCAATCGACTTGGGAAATTTCGATGCAATCCAGCAGTTCGGTAAGGAAGCGATGGTTGAAATGTCCCGCGTATCAGACGTTGTTGTCCAGGACCAGACTCGCGCCATGTTGCTCGAAGGAAATACAAGCCAACTCCTGAACATATTC
>CACYBG010000033.1 GCA_902772605.1 uncultured Spirochaetaceae bacterium | reverse complement strand
CCGCGAATCGTTTCGTTGTCATGGGTTCCCGTATAGACAACGTTATTCCTTTCATAACAGTGCGGAATATATTCGCTGTTGGATTCCCTTGAATCGAATGCAAACTGAAGAATCTTCATTCCCGGGAAACCGACATCATGCAGCATCTTGCGGACTGAATCGGTAAGGAAGCCCAAATCCTCTGCAATGATTGGAAGTTCGCCGAAAGTCTTTTTGATTTCATCGAACAGATCAGTTCCAGGTCCCTGCCTCCAGACTCCGTTTCTTGCATCGGTCGCTCCAAACGGAATGCAATAGAATGAATCGAATCCGCGGAAATGATCTATCCTAAGGACATCGTAAATTTTCAGGCTGATTTCCAGACGCCTTTTCCACCAGGAGTAGGAATCTTCCTTCATGTATTCCCAGTTGTAAACCGGATTTCCCCAAAGCTGCCCGGATGCTGAAAATCCATCAGGAGGACATCCTGCAACTTCAATCGGCTTGTATTCGGAATCCAGAGAAAACTGTTCCGGGCTTGACCAAACGTCGGCTGAATCGGCAGCAACGTAAATCGGAATATCACCGATTATTTTTATGCCCCTGTCGTTCGCATATTTTTTCAGAGCATGCCACTGCTTAAAGAAAAGATACTGAAGGATTTTGTAATACGAAATTCTTTCGCTGCATTTTTCCTTCCATATTTTCATCGCTTCCGGATCACGTTTCCTGATTCCATCTTCCCACTCTGAAAACGGTACGCCGTCGTGTGCATCCTTGAGTGCCATGAAAAACGAATAGTCATCGAGCCATGATGCATTTTCGCTGCAGAAACCGTAGAAGTCCTGAGGGATGTTTTTTTCAAAATTGACCTGAACCTTCTTGAACAGATTGTGCCTTTCCCTGAAAAGCAGACCGTAATCAACTGAAAGCGGACTGTCGCCCCAATTTACGTTTTCCCAATCAGCACGGGAAATGAGTCCGTCCTTTTCCAAAAGTTCAGGATCGATGAAATACGGATTTCCTGCAAAAGTCGAAAAACTCTGATATGGAGAGTCACCGAAACTGGTAGGACCAATCGGAAGAATCTGCCAATATGTCTGTGCGGAATTCTGGAGGAAATCGACAAAGGCATAAGCTTCAGCTCCAAATGTTCCGATACCGGTTTTTCCAGGCAGAGAAGAAATATGCATCAGCACACCGTTTGCACGTTTATCAAGTATATTCATATGTTAAACCTTCCATAAACAAGACAAAACCCGACATGCACCGATGCAATTCAACGGCTTGATTTAAACCGTCAAAAATCAGTCCGAAAGCGGACCTTACGGTGCATCCGTGGAAATGTCTTTTACACTTTCTCCGTCAACGAATTCGAATGGAATCAGTTTGTGGGACGGAGCAGTTTTGTTTTCAATTTTATCCAGCAGGACGGAAAGACCTTCATCAGCCAGTTGCTCCTCCATCTGCCGGATTGTGGTCAGGCGGGGAACCATGAAATCTGCCAAGGAAATTCCGTCGAATCCGATTACGGAAATGTCATCGGGAACTTTTTTTCCAAGGTCACTCAGCTTTCTGATTGCACCTATCGCCATCGCATCGGACATCGTAAAAATAGCTGTGAGGTCTGGATTTTCCTTCAGAAGATTTTCTGCCGCCTTGAATCCACCCTCAAAAGAGTATTTGGATACCGCATAGGATTTTTCAAAATCAAACGGAATCCTTGCAGATTTCATCGCCTTGCAAAATCCTTCGTAACGGATGCGGGAAAGTCCTGAATCCAAGGCTCCACCAATCACCCCTATCTTTCTGTGTCCCTTCTTTATCAAGAATTTTGCGGAACTGTACGCCGCCTTCAAATTATCAGTACTGACGCTTGAAACGAATTGACTTCCAAGGCTACCTGCATTATTTGAAATCAACACACTGGGAACATGGACCTTTTCAAAATCTCCGGTCAATCTGTCGGGACTTCCTCCAAGGAAAATGATTCCCAGCGGTTTTATTGAAAAATAAGTTCTTGTTGCGTTTGCACCTTCGTTTTCGTTTTCATCCAGAATGATTACGTTCGCCGAATATGCAGACGATTCAAGTTTTTTCTGAATGCGCTCCAAAAGTCCATTCAAAAGTGTGCTCGACGTTCCCTGTACTATTATGGCAAGGTTCTTTCTCTCCTGGCTTTTCAGCTGCTTTGCATTTTCGTTCAAAACAAATCCATGTTTTTCAACAACAGCCAAAACCTTCTCTCTTGTCTTTTCACTCACGTCAGGATGATTGTTCAAAACCCTTGATACGGTTCCAACCGCACATCCGCACTCTTTTGCAATGTCCTTTATAGTCATATCAGCCCTTTACCGCTCCAGCAATTACTCCCTTGATTATATACTTTTGCGAACAAACATAAAATACGATTATCGGAATAATTGATACGACCAGCATGGCCATGAATCCGCCGTAATCAGTTGAACCGTATGCACCCTGCATTGCAAGCTGAATTGCAACAGGAACGGTCTTGTGATCCGAACCCAAAATCAGGTAAGGAAGAAGATAGTCGTTCCAAACCCACATTGCATTCAGGATTGCCACGGTAATTGCAGTCGGTTTCAACATCGGGAATACGACAAGGAAGAAAGTCTGAAGCGGACTGCATCCGTCGATTGTCGCAGCTTCTTCAATCTCCATCGGAACGGCCTTTACGAATCCGGTAAACATGAACACTGAAAGTCCTGCACCGAATCCAAGGTAGACCAAAACTATTCCGACAACGTTGTCGAATGCAAGGCTGGTAACCATGAATGTCATCGTGTACATGACCATCTGGAACGGAACTATCATGCTGAATACGAAAACGTAATAGAGTCCTTTCGTGAACTTGTTTTTCACGCGCACTATGAACCATGCCGTCATCGAGGTGCAAAGGATAATCAATGCGACCGAAGCGATGCTCACCCAGACCGACCTCAAGAATGAAAGGAAAAATCCTGATGTCGTAAGTCCGTTGATGTAGTTTTCAAGTCCGACAAACATCTTTCCGACTGGGAACTCAAATGGAACCGTCGAAACGTAAAGACGCGACTTGAAAGAATTGATGAATACCAGGACAATCGGGAAGATGAATATGACGGTCAGAACGACAAGAAGTCCGTAAAAAAATCCGATTCCGGTTTTGCTCTTTGCGCTATTCATGATTCAATCTCCTTTCTGTTCGTGAGCTTCAACTGCAGGAAGGCAATCAGTGCAACGATGATGAAGAATATCGTAGCCTTTGCCTGTGCTACACCATGCCAGTTTGCATTTCTATTGTAGAAAGTCTGATAGATGTTCAGTGCAAGCATTTCGGTTGATTTCTCCGGTGCTCCGGCTGTCAATGCAAGGTTCTGGTCGAACATCTTGAATGAGTTTGAAAGCGTGAGGAACATGCAGATTGTAATTGAAGGCATCACCATTGGAATCTTGATTTTGAAAAGTGTTTTCAAAGGTGAAGCTCCGTCAATCTGAGCTGCCTCTATCATGTCGTCAGGGATGTTCTGAAGTCCCGCGATGTAGATGACCATCATGTATCCTATCAGCTGCCAGTTCGTCAAAACCACCAGACCCCAGAATCCATATTCGGTCCTGAATGAAATGTCCTCTCCGAAAAATTTCAGGAGGAATCCGTTTATCAAAAGGTTCCAGACATAACCTAAGACGATTCCGCCAATCAGGTTCGGCATGAAAAAAACCGAACGGAAAAAGTTTGTACCCTTAAGCCCCTTGGTCAAAAGAAGCGCGAGGGCGAATGCAAAGACATTGACCGTAATTATCGAAACGACGGTAAACAGCGACGTGAATCCCAACGCATGCATGAATTCAGAATCAGCCGTGAATGCCTTTATGTAATTTTTGAAACCTACAAAGCCTCTGACATCCGTTACAGTCGTAAAGTTCGTAAACGAAAGCACAATGCCCATTATGAAAGGAATCAGAAAGAACAAGGTGAAGCATATAAGCGTAGGCAGTACAAAAACGGGAAAATACTTTTTGACCGGATTATTTTCCTTTTTCATAAGTCTCCTCCAAAAAGGATTTGCAAGTCAGCCTAAGGAAGCGCTGATTAAAACAGGAAGCATTTATCAGTGTTTCCCCAAAAAAAAGGGAGGGCCAACAGGAAAACCCTCCCTTAGAATCCTGAGGGAATCTCCGGAACGGTGTGTTTCCAGAGTCCTTCTTTTTTTCATTCAGGAATCATGCCGCCATTGATACGGCAATCATCCCGAAATCCTACCGAATTAAATGTTTCAGACAGATGATTACATGGAGCTTTCGCTGGCCCAGTCTGAAACAACCCCAGCCTTAACTTCCGCCCAATCCTTTGAGCCCTGTGCATAACGAAGAAGTGATGCACCGAAGTTGTCCTTGAATGTCTGTGATGGGAACAGTGTGAAGTTCCAAGCCACAGATGTGATGCCAGGCTTTGACATCCAATTGTTGATTTCAACTGCAAGCGGATCAGTCGGTCTTTCGTTTGCTGAGAATGTATCAAACGGAGCGATGAATCCGAGCTTGTTCGTTACATAATCCTTTCCGGTCTTTGAAGAGTAGAGCCAGTAGATGAAATCTGCAGTTGCCTTCTGATCAGCTTCGGAAGCCTTCTTGTTGATGCAGTAGAAGTTTTCAGTTCCGATGCAGAGTCCCTGACCTTCTTCGCCAGAAACACCGGTATAGATTGGAAGATATTTTACGTTCTCCGGAAGAACCTTGTTTCCGCTGACGCCGCTGATCTGTCCCCAAGCCCAGTTTCCGTTCTGAACCATTGCACATTCTTCAAGGGCGAATTCAGCCATGGAGTTGTCTACAGTCTTGATACCGACGTTCTTCGGTTCGATTACTGAATCGTTCAGATACAGGTCGAAGATGTTCTTGAATTCCTTGTCATACTGGAAAGAGATTTTCTTTGTTGCGTCTGATGAAAGGTCTACATTGTTGTTCTTGAACTCATAGTATACAGGAAGGTTTGCAAGGTGAGTCTGCCATCTCCAGTCCTCTCCTGCCTTCAATGATGTTGATGCAAATACGCCGCTGATTCCCAGAGCTTCCTTGTTTGCCTGCATGTCGTCAGCAAGAGCCTTGAGTGCTGTGAAGTTCTTGATTTCGTCCATGCTCGTATAAGGGGTTGCCTTTGTTTCGAGTGCGAAATACTTGTCGGTGATTGCCTTGTTATAGATGATTCCGTATCCTTCGACTACATAAGGGATTCCATAAGGAACTCCATCAACCGTTACTGCAAGGGACTTGTCTGAAAGATGCTTGTAAAGCTCGGTGCCTGAAAGATCTGCACAGTAGCTTGACCAGTTTGCATATCCGCGCGGTCCGTTAATCTGGAACAGTGTCGGAGCCTGCTTTGTAGCCATCTTTGAAGTAAGGGTTGATTCGTATGAATTGTTTGCTGCTGTCTCAACGATAACCTTAACTCCAGTCTCTGCTTCATAGGCCTCTGCAAGTTCCTGATATACGGCTGCAACCTCAGGCTTGAAGTTCAGATAGCGAACCTGTCCGACTGTAGATGCGGACTCTTTTTTTGAACATGCCATAAAACATGACGCTGCAAGTGCGCCAGCCAGAACTGCTGATACAACTTTGTTGATTTTTTTCATATTTCCTCCAAACGAAAAAAAACATAATGGATCCTCTGAAAAGAAACATTTCCAGAGTAAAACCCCGTATTACCATTCAATTTTGGAAACGTTACTGGAAACGTTTCCAATTTCCTATAGTATGCATCCTTATTTTT
>CACYBG010000032.1 GCA_902772605.1 uncultured Spirochaetaceae bacterium | reverse complement strand
CGGATTCAAGCACGGATGAACTTAATGCAATATCAAGCGGTGCATTCCTGTTTGAAAAGAAACCGTCGTTCAGCAATTACAGTGCAAAGGCGCTGGATGGATTCATACAGAAAATAAAGTCAGCCTTGAAAAACGTTTCTCTAAATTCAAGTCAGTCGCTAAGGGTAAGGGAGTCCGTATCGTCCGTAAAAGCTTCGCTGCAAAATGAATTCAAGGTTCTCTGCATCGGGGCTTCTACCGGAGGACCTACGGCAGTTGAAGAAGTGCTTTCCGGGCTTGGAAAAAATTTTCCGCTTCCGATTCTTTACGTTCAGCACATCGATTCGGGGAGCGATGAAAAGATGGTCGAATGGTTCAATACGTGCTGTCCGAACACTCCCATGCACCTGGCACGCGACGGTGAAACTGCTAAGGCCGGTCATGTCTATATGGCTCCTGCTGATAAGCATCTTGTAATCGATTTCGTCAACAGCAGGGGGCTTCCGGTGCTCAAGCTTTCCGATGAACCTCCCGAAAGATTCCTTCGTCCTGCAGTGAACAAGCTTTTCAGAAGTGCAGCCGGATTCTACAGGGAATCATGTCTTGCAGTGCTTTTGACCGGAATGGGACGTGACGGAGCAGACGGATGTAAAAAAATAGTTGAAAACGGCGGATATACGATTGCGGAGGATAAGTCTACATGTGCCGTTTTTGGAATGCCTGCCGCAGCCATTGAGCTTAATGCAGCAAAAAGGGTATGCAGGCGTAATCTCATTGCGCAGGAGATTCTTGCACTCTTATAAAAATGATGAGGACTATGTTTTATGAACGACATGGAATTTGCACAGATAATAACACTCATCACAAAAAGTACGGGGATTATACCGCGTGACAGCCATGTAACCGGAATAAAGAATTACGTGGAAAAGCGCGTTCAGGAATTTTCCCAAGGTCAGTCCTTTTCATCATATTTCAATGCACTTCAGGTTGATAGGACTGAATTGGGCAACCTGATAAACTGTTCGACCGTGAATGAAACCTATTTTTTCCGCGAGGAAGCACAGTTCATGGTCTTAAAGAATAAGATTTTACCGGAGTTGGCACAGCGTTGCGGCAAAAACATAAAGGTCTGGAGCGCCGCCTCTTCATCCGGTGAAGAAATATATTCCCTGCATCTGCTTGCAAAATCCATGGGGATTAATTCCACGTGCATTGCAAGCGACATAAACACGGAGGTTCTTGCCGCCTGTGAAAAAGGGAAGTATAAAAAAAATGCGGTCAGGACTGTCGATGGTGCAAAATTCCATTCGCTGCTTGAACCGTTTAAAAAAGAAGACGGAGGATTTTTACTTCCGCAGGAAATATGTGCGTCAATCGAAAGGAGAAGAATCAATCTTTCAAAGCTGATTGATTTTCCGACGGAACAGGATTTGATTTTCATAAGGAACGTTTTCATCTATTTCAATTCGGAAATGAGAAAAAATATTCTTGCAAAAATCGTATCCGAAAGCCTTGCACCGGGAGGATATCTTTTCGTTTCGATGAATGAAGTTGCGTCTTTGGATAAAACGGTTCTCCCGGACGGATTGGAAAAATGCTCCGAGGGAAATGTTTTCTATTTCAGAAGGGGAAGTCAGGAGGATGTATGGAACAAGATATCGAAATTGTAAAATGCTATCTTGCAGAAACAAGGCTTCTTTGTCTTGAAATAAAGAAAAATGCATCCGCACCGCAGAAAATACTGCATTTCATCAGGATGACCAAGGACAATTCAAGGATGCTGAAATACATGCCCATCTTCAATCTTTTGAAGGCATTGGAAGGCGTGTATACTGCCGTCGTTGACGAACGCATTGCCATCAGGCTGAATGTCGAAATTCTGATAGATGAAGTTGCAGATGAAGTGTGCAGGATATGCCGCCTCATAGAAATCAATTCTCCTGAACTGGAAGACCTTGACGTGCGTCCATACATTCTTTTCTGCGACAAGGCCGTGGTCGGAGAAATTTTCGATGCGGAAAAAATTTCAGGCATAAAGTCCTCCGAAAAAAATGCAGCCAGGAATGAATCCAGGGTTGAAGAATCAAGTGAAGAAAATCAAATTCCGAGCGATGGAGTAATAAAGATTGCATCATCGGAAGTTGCAAAGATAGTTAACCTCCACGAAGAGATGATTGCTCGCACATACATCATCAGCAATCAGATTTCCATGTTGAAGACTTCTCTTGCAGAAAACGACATCCGCACGCTGAAGGAAACGTACAAGCTTCTTTCAAACGACACCCAGACCCTTCAGAATTCGATAATGATAAGCCATGAAAATTTCATGTCTCTGGTTCAGGATGATTCGTTCCTTAAAAACCATCAGGAGTATCAGGGATTTTTCGTCACGGCAAACGATGAAAAATACCTCATTCCGTCCGAATATATTTTTGACGTCATCTGCCAGAGTCCGCTCAATTATGAAATAAAGCAGAATCAGAAAATCGTCAAATATGTAATTGAAAGTGAATCCGGTTATGACGAAGATGCCGAGGAAGAAGAGATTCCGGTCTATTCGCTTTCATCACTTTTGCCCGGACAGAAATTGAAGGACCTGAACGTAATGGATACGATTTTGATAGTTGACTATCAGTCGCAAAGGATTGGAATAATCGTCGATTCCGTTCAGAAATTCGTATCGCTCATAAAAAAACCGCTGCCGCCTGCATTTAAGAATTTCATCCCGCTACGGGGACTTGCATTCGATGAAAAATACGACATGATTCCCATCCTTCACGTTCCTGAAGTCATGCGCCGATTCCGTGCCTTGCGTGGATATGACGTCAAAAGGTTTGAAGCGGTCACCAAAAAACACATCAACAGGATTCTTATTGTTGATGATTCGGATACCACACGGCAGATTATACGCACGATTTTGATGGCGAACAGTTTTGTCGTTGATGAAGCGATTGACGGAATCGATGCAATTGAAAAAATCAAGCACAAGCAGTTCGACCTGATTATCTGTGACGACGACATGCCGCGAATGAACGGAGAAATATTCCTGGACAATATCCGGCGAATGGAAAACTATTCCGAAGTTCCCGTCGTTGCAATGGCCGACAACAACATTGAAAAAGCAGATGCATTCGTAAATAAAGCGGAATTCAAGCGCGACATTTTGATTAATACCATCAGGAGACTTTTGTAAGGCTAGTGAAACAGATGATTGATGCATTGCATCGACTGAAGTTTCCTTGGAATCAGGGAGGACGACATGGGTAAGAGAATTTTGATTTTGGAACCGTCTGCAACTACGCAGGCCCTTTTTAATGCAAAATATAAGAAGACTGAATTTGAACCGCAGTTTGAAGTTAACGGCGTTCAGATGCTTGTAACGGCATACAATAAGAAACCGGACGCAATCATGATGAATGCCCGATGCATAAGTCCGAATACGATGGATTTGGTGCGCCTGATTAAAAACATAAACAAGCTTCAGAAAATCCCCGTTGCAGTTTACGCTACGTCAAGGTTTTCGTTTGAAAGGCAGTTCATGGATAATTCGAGTGCGGACCTTTTCATCCATTTCGATACGGACGATTTGGTTGAAAGGACGGAATTCCTTTTTTCCGAATCAGCTGCAAAATCATTCGCTCCTCCGAAAGAAAATTACATTACAAAGACATCCATTGCAAGCCGCATTTTTGAAATGATACAGAAGCTTGATTCTGTCCAGTCGATTGCCGGCGAATACCTGAATCTTGTAAGCGAATTCTGTGAAGTTCCTGCGGTGTCGCTTTATCTGAATGAAATTGACGGTGCCGAAGCATTTTACATCAGTGCGGAAAACATTTCAGGAAATGAAGTTTCAGACTTCCTTAAAATATGCTCTTCTGATTTTGAAGAGATTTTCCCGGATTCAAACATCTTGAAAATCACTCCGATGCAGATGGATGCGACACTTCCTCTTGAAGAATTCCGCACGATGGAGATTCCGCTTTCTGCATTTCAAAGTTTTGCGCTTATCGATTCCAACGGAAAAAAATTCGGAACCGTCAATACCGTCCGTGAAGGTGCATTTACGAAGACTCAGGTGGACCTGCTTCAGTTCAGTTCGCTGATGCTTTCCACCATCATGGAAAATGCCGTAATGCTGAAGGGCAAGCTTAAATTCGAGCGAAACATCAGGAAGGCATTCAGCAGGTTCGTTCCCGAGCAGATTATCGACGAGCTTGTTGAAGACGTTGCTTCGAATGCAGGAAGCGACAAGGTTGGCGTCGGTGAAAAACGTGACGTTGCAATCCTGTTCAGCGACATCAGAAGCTTTACGAACATAAGCGAACATAATGAACCTGAAGTCATCGTTGCATTCCTTAACAGATATTTTACGACCATGTGTACAATCATCAAAAAACACGGAGGAACCATCGATAAATTCATCGGAGATGCAATCATGGCCCTTTTCGGTGCACCGGTCAGTTATGAAGACAATGCACGACGGGCTGTTGCGGCCGCTTACGAAATGCGAGAGGCCCTTTCTTCCGTTCCGCTTGAAGATTTGGTTTTGCCAGACGGAATGAAATTCAACATCGGAATAGGAATACATTACGGGGATGTAATCGTCGGTTCAATCGGTTCCAGCGACAAGACCGACTATTCAGTAATCGGAGACAACGTAAACCTTGCATCCAGACTCGAAGGACTTACGAAGACATACGGTTCCATGATTCTGGTAAGTCAGGCAGTTAAGGATGACATCGGTTCGGATGAATTCGTTTTCCGACCGCTTGACGACGTAAAGGTCAAGGGTAAGGCCAAGGCCGTTCCGATTTATGCAATCGACCGAAGTCCTGATGAATTTTCCGAACAGTATCGCGACTACTATAAAAAGGGTTTTGGACTTTACAAGCAGGGCGTATTCAATCTGGCACATGAATACTTCAGCAATGCATTGAATGAAGCTCCCGACGACAAGGCCTGTAAGCTCATGGTTTCAAGATGTGATGAATTCATAAAGAATCCGCCTGAAAATTGGGACGGTGCGATTGCATTCAATACGAAATAAGCCGATTATTCGTGCGCAGGATATTTGATCATCCATCGCACGAATCACTTCCCTTTTTTATGAACGGCCGTTTTTTTCAGGGCATCGATGTATGCCGCTCCATATCTTGAAAGCCCCATGTTCTTTTTCGTAATGATTCCGACCGTCATCCTGTCTTCAACTGCAAGGGGGCGTGCAATTATGTCTTCCCCGTTAAGTTCATGACTTATGATTCCCGAACAGATCGTATATCCGTTCAGACCTATCAGAAGATTGAAGAGGGTTGCCCTGTCCCTGACCTTGATGTTTTTGGGGCAGTAGAAATCGACTTCGGTCAAGGGTTCTTCCGAAAAATAAAATGAATTGAAATCTCCCTGTTCATAGCTCAGATACGGATATGCTTCCAAATCCTTCAATGTAACCCTGCGTTTTTTTGCAAGCGGATTTTTTGACGAAATGAATATGTGCAGCGGAGTCGTAAACAGCGGTTCAAAATTAAGATTGTTTTTCGTAAGGAGCTTTTCAATGACCCTCCGGTTTTTTGTTCCCATATATAAAACCCCGATTTCACTTTTCAGCTTTGCGACATCTTCAATTATTTCGTGGGTCTGGGTTTCGCGAAGGGTAAAGTCGTACTCGTTTGCGCCGAATGTCCTTATCACTTCAACGAAAGCCTTTACTGCAAATGAATAGTGCTGACAGCTCACGGAAAAAATGGGAGTCGATTCGGATTCTCCCTTGAAATGTTCTTCCAAAAGGGATGCCTGATCCAGAACCTGCCTTGCATATGCCAGAAATTCGTCGCCTTCATTAGTTACTGCAACTCCCTTGTTCGTACGTGCAAAAATCGTTATGCCCATTTCATTTTCCAGGTCATGGATTGCTGCCGTAAGGCTTGGCTGTGAAATGAATATTTTTCTGGACGCTTCCGTAATGTTTTTCGTATCCGCTACGGTAACGGTATATTTCAACTGCTGTAATGTCATGGATGAATCATACAGCATTCTGAAAAAAAATGCCATAGTTTAAAACTATGGACAATGCATTAAAAATAGTATTTTTCAAATCAATCTGAAATCCGTATAATCAATGGAGTAAAATCAATTGAAAAAAAACAATCGGATTATGGCGTAAGGAAGGTAAAAAATGGCAGCTAAAACTTTTGTAACTGGATTTCCGAGAATCGGAAAAAGACGCGAATTGAAATTTGCAGTCGAGTCATTCTTTAAGGGAGAAATTTCATCAGACGAGCTTAAGCAAAAAGCCCGTGAAATCCGTGAATACGGTTGGAAAAAGCAGGATGAAGCGGGAGTCTCTTTCATTCCCTCAAATGATTTTTCATTTTACGACAACGTTCTGGACACTGCATTTCTGTTCAATGTCGTTCCCGAGCGATTTGCTAAACTCGGTCTCAGTGAACTTGAAACCTATTTTGCCGCAGCACATGGATATCAGGGTGACAGGGGAGACGTAAAGGCTCTTCCAATGAAAAAATGGTTCAATACGAATTATCATTACATTGTTCCGGAACTTTCCGATTCGGATCATTTTTCAGTGAGTGAAAGTAACAAGCCTGTCGATGAATTCAATCATGCAAAATCAATCGGGATAAAAACCGTCCCGGTGCTTATCGGTCCGTATACTTTCCTGCATCTGGCGACATACACAGGAAAAAAGACTGCTGAAGATTTTGCATCTGAAATATCGGAAGCGTATGCATGCCTTTGCAGTCAGCTTTCAAATGCGGGTGCAGAATACGTTTCATTTTCCGAACCTGCATTGGTCCTGGATGTAAGCGAAAAAGAAAGGAACCTCTTCGGCCGAATCTATGAAAAACTTATTTCGTCCATAAAGGCTGATTCGAAGATTAAGACTTTGCTTCAAACTTATTTCGGCGATATCCGGGATGTTTATGCCGATGTGTGTTCACTTGGTTTTGATGCAATCAATATGGATTTTGTCGAAGGAAAAAAATCCCTGTCGCTTCTTGAATCGGGGTTCCCGAAGGATACGGAACTTTTTGCCGGAATCGTCTGCGGAAAAAACATCTGGTGTGCCGACTACGAAGAAAAAAAATCGCTCATCGAAAAAATTTCCGGATACGTACCGAAGGAAAAAATCGTCATAGGAACTTCCTGTTCGCTCCTTCATGTTCCATATTCAAAATCTGCTGAAGGAAAACTTGATTCCAACATCCTGAAACATTTTTCTTTTGCAGAGGAAAAACTGTTTGAGCTTAAGGATATTGCAGAAGAAAATCATGAAAGACTTTTTGAAAACAAAAGACTGTTTGAAGAAAAAAGAATCGAAAGGAATGAATCAGTATTGAAAAAAATAAACGAACTGAAAGATTCTGATTACGTCCGAAATCCGTCATTTGGCGAACGTGAAAAAATACAAAGGAAAGCTTTTAATCTTCCGCTTTTTCCGACCACTACAATCGGATCTTTTCCGCAGACGAAAGAAGTCCGCGCAAATCGTGCCGCTTACAAAAAGGGTTTGATCAGCCGGGAGCAATACGTCGAATTTAATGAAAGGAAAATTGCGGAATGCATAAGGCTTCAGGAAGAAATCGGATTGGACGTTCTTGTTCACGGTGAGTTTGAAAGAAACGACATGGTCGAATATTTCGGAATGCAGATGGACGGATATCTTTTTACGGAGAATGCCTGGGTGCAGAGTTATGGAACACGATGCGTAAAGCCTCCCGTCATTTGGGGTGACGTAAACAGGCGTTCCCCGATGACAGTGAGCTGGTCCGTTTATGCTCAGGGACTTACTGAAAAATTCGTAAAGGGAATGTTGACCGGTCCGGTTACAATCCTGAACTGGTCCTTCCCGCGCGAAGACATTTCATTAAGGGAGCAGGCACTTCAAATTGCACTTTCCATCCGCGATGAAGTTCTTGACCTTGAAAAAAACGGAATAAAAATCATTCAGATTGATGAAGCCGCACTCAGGGAAAAACTTCCGCTCAGACGCAGTGACTGGCATAGTGAATATCTGGATTGGGCGATACCGGCATTCAGGCTCGTACATTCAAAGGTAAAGCCGGATACGCAGATTCATACCCACATGTGCTACAGCGAATTCAACGATATAATCCGTGATATCGATGCAATGGATGCAGATGTCATAACTTTTGAGGCAAGCCGTGCCGACCTTAAGATTCTTGATGCACTTAAGGAAGCTGATTTTAAAACCGAAGTCGGTCCGGGAGTTTATGACATTCATTCGGCCAGGGTTCCTTCCGTCGGTGAAATCGTCGATGCCCTTGAAAAGATGCTCGTCAAGGTTGAAAAGGAAAAGCTTTGGGTCAATCCTGATTGCGGACTGAAAACGCGAGGAGAAGAGGAAACCGTTCCAAGCCTGAGGAATCTTGTCGAGGCGGCAAAAAAACTCCGCATCAAGCATTCAAAATAAGGATGTTTTAATTATCTTCACCCTGAAAGCCAAGCGGTTTTCGGGGTATTTTTTTTCTTGACATTATATTTTAACAGCGTTATATTAATATCGTTATAATATAATTAAGGAATCCGCGACTGGATTTATAGAAGTTATTTCATGGAGTGAAAATGAGGAATCCAAATCCTGAACTTATCGAGCGAATAAAAGCGACGGCATTGGACATGCTTATGAAAAAAGATCCGGGTGAAATAGGAATGCGCGACATTGCCTCTAAATGCGGGGTTACTGCAACGAGCATTTACCATTATTTCAAGGATAAGGACAGGCTTTTTCAGGCCGTTTCATTGGACTGCCTGTATGAATTGAATGAACGCATTAAGGAAAGTTCCGAAAAGGGACGCAGCATAAAAAGCAGGATTAGGAATGCCGTTTCTACGTTCCGGGACTGGTGCTTTGAAAATCCCCGAAGGAGTCTTCTTGTCATGCAGGGGATAAAATCAGCTGATGATGCGAGTCCTGAATTGATTGAAGAGTATTATGTCTGCAATCGCACCGGTGAACGGCTCTTGAAGGAAGCGATGGCTGAGGGATCTGCAAAATCAACGGACCCTCGACTGGACGTAAGCATCCTTGTTTCAGGCATATGGGGATGCATAGAATCCGTGCTGCTGAAAAAATGCGAACCGGAATATTGGAACGACGGAATGTCCTATACCGAACGTTTCATAAAGATGTGGTGCAAATCTATTTTTTTGGAGGACAAAAAATGAACGTACTGGTTTTAAACGGAAGTCCAAGGAAAAACGGAAACGTTTCAAAAATCCTTAGGCATGAACTTGAAAAATTCCTTGAAAAAAATCCTGATTCAAACGTGATTCGGGAAGATGTGTCCGACTTGAAATTCGATTTCTGCCGTGGATGCATGGCATGTCGCTCCAAGGGTACGTGCGTTCTTCCGAAAGATGATGCACACAGGATTGAAACTGAAATAAAGGATTGCGATGCGATTTTCGTCGGAACGCCAGTTTACTGGGGAAACATGAATGGAAAACTGAAGTCTCTTTTTGACAGGTTGGTCGGAACGCTGATGGGAGAATCAAAACATGGAATTCCGATTCCGCTTCACAAGGGAAAAAAGGCTTTCATTGCAAGTTCGTGTACCACGCCTTTTCCATTCAATTATATCTGCGGACAGTCATCGGGAGCCGTCAGGGCCGTTAAGGAAGTCCTGAAATCTTCAGGATTTAAAATCAAGGGGATAATCAATCTGGCGAATACAAAGAAAAACAGTTTCAATAGGGAGGAAAATCAACCGTGAAAAAATCGCTTCAATTTTCCTTTGACGGCATGCAGAAATGAATTTGGGTTTTCGTTCGTTGATTCACATGCTGATTTTCAGTACAATGTCGGTGGATTGAAAATGCCAATCCACCAATCTAATTTGTCGGGATGATTTTTACCCGGTGATTTTTCAAGGAGTCGTGTATGACGAAAATAGAAACAAAAGATGCGCCTGCTGCAATCGGACCGTATTCACAGGCAATGGTCGTCGGAAACATCATTTATTCTTCCGGCCAGATTCCGATCAATCCAGCCAGCGGAAACATTGAAGCTATGGACATTGAAGGACAGACTCACCAGGCCTGTTCAAACATCAAGGCTGTCCTTGAAGCTGCCGGTTCAGATCTGACGAAGGTAATAAAGACGACATGCTTCCTTCAGCACATTTCAGATTTCGCTGCTTTCAATTCGGTCTATGAAAAATATTTTACATCAAAGCCTGCTCGTTCATGCGTAGAAGTCGGTGCGCTTCCAAAAGGTGCACTGGTTGAAATCGAAGTGATTGCAGAAAAATAAATATGAAAGTCATCGATTGATTCGTTCTGTGATACGGACTTTTCAATCGATGCATTTCTGAAAAAAAATTAAAGCCCTCCGCTCGAAACAAAATTTTTAAAAATTTTTCTTGTCGATTTTAAAACCTGGTGTTATCCTTTTTATGTATTTCCTGCAACTCAGTTTGATTTTTTTCTGCGGTAATTTTGCCGAAGGATTTCAAAATGATTTTAAAAAATGACTGTCGTAAAGCTCTTGCAGTCCGTTTGAGCTCCGACCTTGAAAAAAAACGGGCGAACGGTCTTAATGCGGCCCGCCATTTAAATCCGCTTTCGATTGAAAAATACGGCGGAAACGTCAGTCTTCTTTCAAATCAGCTTTTACATTTTAGGTTCATTTTAGGAAAGTTTGGATGAATTTTATTTTAAATTCATCGATTTATCCGGTTTAAGGAAATATAAAAGAAAGTTGCTGAATTTTAGGAATGTTTTCAGAATTGATTTGAAATCAATTGAAGAGTTGCTTTATTTTTTTTATTTTGACCGCGGAAATTTCCGAACGAAAAAAAAGATGCGGCATGAAAAAAAATGATTGAGTTAAATTAAGTTTTACCGAAGAAAAAATATGGAGGTTATGATGAGGAATTTTGGAATGTCGATGATCTGTTTCTGGATGGGTTACATAACGGTCACGGCCCTGAGATTTATTCATACGATATTCAACATAACGATACTGCACATGAGTACAATGAAAGACGGACATGGAAGGATTGAGGGATATGAAAAAACAAAGCCATGGCATCCGCTTTGCAGCATAATCATTTTTACGCTGTTCGGGTGGCTTTACTTGAGGAACATCGTTGAACCCGATTTGACGGAAGCATTGGTGACCGGAGGAATCTGGGCGGGCGTATGCATCATATTCGACCTGATTGCCTGGGTTTTGATTCGGCATCCATGCAGATTTACATTCAAGGAATTTTACATCGACTATCAGCCGTGGCTTACATTGATTTACATTGCGATATTTTGCGCGCCGGTCATTGCACATTTTTTACTGAGGCGGTAAAAATCGCAATAACTTTCATCTTAAATTTTCCATGTCAATCAGAGGTACACTGTACCAATTGCAGAAATATTTGGTATAATGGTTTCAATTGCAAATCAGGAGACGAAAATGGACGAGATTTACGAATTCATCAGGAAGTGCGGAACATACTATCTTGCAACAGTGGAAGACGGTCAGCCTAGGGTCAGGCCGTTTGGAACCGTAAATGTTTTTGAAGGAAAACTTTACATTCAGACCGGAAAGTCGAAGGACGTATCAAAGCAGATTCAGAAAAATCCGCATGTTGAAATCTGTTGTTTCGACGGCAGCAGGTGGTGTCGTGTTGCAGGAGAACTTGTCCGTGACGACAGGATTGAACCGAAGGAAGCCATGCTCGAACAGTACCCGAATTTGAAATCGATGTATTCGGCAAGCGATGACAATACGGAAGTACTTTTCTTCAGGAATGCCGTTGCAACGATTTACAGTTTTACGGAAGCTCCAAGGACAGTTACTTTTTAAAATCCAATCGAAGGAAATGAAAATGAAATTCAGCGGATCAAGAGCAAGGGGTTCCAATAAAAGGCAGTCGGGTGATTTCATGTGGCAGACTCATTTCATCGGAGTGCTGCTTCCTGATGACATTACGACAAAGCTTGAAATGGCCAGACATTACATGGCGGAGCATTATGGATGCAAATCCGGACATTCCACTCCGATTCACGTGACGCTCGTTCCGCCCTTTCATCTGCCTGAGGATTATTCAACCGATGATTTGGTCCGCGGACTTGATAATGGACTGTCCGGCAAGAAACTTGGATTTACGTCGCACCTGGAAAATTTTTCTGCATTTGGAGACAGAACCGTTTTTGGAAAAGTCATTCCGTCTGCATCATGGGTTGAATTGCGCGATGAAATCCTAAGGTCGATATTGGAAGCTTGTCCCGGCTGTACGAAAAAAGATTCGAGACCGTTTCAGCCCCACGCTACGGTTGCAAACCGAGACATTCCGTCTGGAGTCAGCGTCGAAGCTCTGCAGGTTTTGAACGGCATGAATCTTATAGAGGATTTCCCGGTTGAAAGCATAAGCATTTTTGAAAGGATATCGGGAAGGTGGGAAGCTTCAGTAACCATGGATTTAAATTGAAGGATTTGAGCATGGATGATGCATGCCCATTAACCCCTGATTTCCAAAAACGCTTCATCAGGTTCTTCAAGCCAACGTATGATTTCATCCTTGACCCTTTCAATTTTCTGCCTTGATTTTTTTCCGCGGATTGCACATTCCCAGACGAAGCAGACGCGCCAGCACTTATCCTGATAGTATTTCAGGTTTTCTGCATCACGCTCCTTATTGCGCCTGAACTTTTTTTTCCAGAACCGCAGATTTGTTTTCGGCATTGAAAAATAACGGCAGTTTTCATGTGCATGCCAAAAACATCCGTTGATGAATACCACGGCAAAGAACCTTGGAAAAATGAGGTCCGGTTTTCCAGGATACCTTTTGTCGCATATCCTGTATCTGAATCCGGCCTTGAAAAGTGCAGAGCGAATTTCCTTTTCCGGTTTGGTATCCCTTGCCTTTATGTGCGACATGATTTTATGCCGTTCATCCCGTGTAAATATATCCATGGAATCATTCTATCACTTTTTTTCGCTTTGGGTTACAGAAAAATCCCGATTTTTAAAAACGGAAGCATTTGTGAAATTCAAGAACTTATCGACACGGAAGCAAAAAAACGTGTTATAATGTAAGCATGACAGAAAGAGAAGACAGGTTTCGTACGCACCGCATAATTCAGATTGATGAAGACATTCGTTCGGGTTCGTATCCAAGCGTTTCTTTTTTGATGGAGAAACATGGAGTAAGCCGACGGACGGTCTTGCGCGACATTGAATTTCTGAGGGACAGATATCAGGCTCCAGTGGAAGTCGACCGTAAGCGCAAGGGATATTATTATACGGATCCGACGTTTGCAATCAAGAACGTCCTTTTGACCGAGGGAGATCTGTTCATGGTCGGTACGGTCATGCACCTGATGGAACAGTACAAAAACACTCCGCTTGAAAATCAGTTCAAGAGCATGATGGGAAAAATCAGCGAACTGCTTCCAACTGAAGTCAGCGTCGATTCCGGTTTTTTAAATAAGGACGTTTCATTCATAAGCGATCCTCTTCCGAAGATTGAAGGCGAAGTATTTGAAAAAATTTTCGAAGCCATAAAGACACGGCGCATAATCAGCTTCAGGTACAGGTCGGTGAGCAGCTCTGAATATAAGACCAAGATCTTTAATCCGTATCATGTTTTGTGTCACAAAGGCAACTGGTACGTTTTCGGATTTGAACATGAAAGCAAGGAAAAACGCGTATTGGCACTGTCCAGAATCAATGAAATCAGCATAATGGATAACCGATTTGATTTTCCGGAAGGATTCGACATCACGAAGGAAATCGATATGGATTTCGGAATCTGGCACAGCAACGAGAAACCTGAAATTTACGAGCTTTCATTTGATTCACGCATTGCAAATTACATCCTTGAAAGGGAATGGCATAAGGGACAGAACATGAAAAAAAGGAAGGACGGATCGGTCTATCTGAAATTCAAATCGAATCAACGCAAGATGATTTTGAGTTGGATTTTGGGATTCGGCTCTCTCGTAACGGTTCTGGCTCCTCAGAATTTGAAAGATGAAATAATGAAGACGGCAGGGGATGTATATGCAAAATACAGGAACGATAATGTTGATTGAATTTGTTTTTTAATTAGATAAAAAAAATCAGAGTGCCGTTCAATGACACTTTGACCATGCTATAATTCATTAGCAAAACGGGGGTTGATTATGAAATTGTTTTACTGTCCGTCATATACCGGTTTCGTTTATGCCGATTTGAAAAGCATAATGTTCAACGCAAAGATTGTAGATACGCCTTCGCTTGTTGAAGAAATCAAGCTGCATGCCGGAATGTGTTCGGAACGCAAGGAAGATTTGGAGCGTACGGTTGATTATTACAGGGCGATGAAAAGCTATCTGGATAGGAATCCGTCCTGTGTTCTTAAGTCCTCATTTGATGTTGACGGATTGAGTGCCGCACGGGAATGTCTTCTTTGGCGGGATACGCTTACTTTTGCAGGATGGAACAGACACGTAGAATCTCCGAGCGAAAGGATTAAAGCCCTGGCCGGCATCGAAGAATTTTTTTCAGATCCGTCTTTGGGTGAAGAATTGAAATCCCTGACCGACGCAGTAAAAAACGGATGCACGCTCCCGGAAGATTTGGAAATAGAAACGGCATTAGACTGGAAACTTTTTTCCCCATTGGAAATTGAACTTTTGGAGGCGCTGGAAAAACGCGGAGTTTCTGTCGGCATAAAGGAAATTCCTAAAAAAAAGGAGTCGTCGCTTTCCAGGATTCTCGATATATTGGATTCGCCGCATGAAAAATCCGAGTCGATTGAATTCGACGGAAGTTTTAAAATCCTCCATTTTGAAGAACAGGACGAATCGCTCAGGTATTTAAGCCTATGTCAGCCGAATGATTACGACCTTTGGATAAATTCCGACTGCAAGGCCTTTGACGATTGGCTCTATCTTGAAGGAAAACCCGTTTCCGGTTCCAGGATAAAGGGAGCGCTTCCCCAGATACCGCAGCTTCTTGCAATTGGATTGGGAACTCTTGAAAATCCGTTGAACCTTAAGAACATGATTGAATGGCTGGATGTTCCTCTCAGTCCGCTTAAGGCATCGCTCAGGAAAAAACTTGAACATGCGGTTTCAAGAAAAGGCGGATACTACAATTGCGAGTGCAGGAAAATAATAGAAGAATACATTGAATGCAAGGACGAAATCCCCGATCCCGATGATCCCGATTCGGAAAAAAAACTGAAGGAAAAATCAAGGAAAAGACGGAATGACGTTGAAAAATTCCTTCCCGACATCAATGCCCCCGAAAACGGTTGCGATGGAAACGTAAGCGTAGAAAAGGCGATGACTTTTGCCAAATCACTTTACGATTGGTGTTCAAGTCAGATTGCGATTATTGATGACGAGCTTAAAAGGGCTCAGCTTGCACTTGTAAAAAACGAATGTGCGGCCGTAATCTTGATGCTTGAGTCGGAAGGCGAAAAAAAGATTCCGTTCATAAAGCTCATGTCGTTCGTTTCTGGATTTAAATCTGGAGTGGACATGCTTCAGTATGAGGCGGAAGAAGGATGCAGGACCATCGTTTCAAATCCCGGACGGATTTTTTCTCCAGCAAGGAATTTGATTTGGTGTGATTTTTACGACGAAGAAAATGAAACCCTTAAATATGATTTTTTAACGCCGGTTGAAAAGAAAGCGTTCAAGTCTGCATTGAAACTTTGGGATGAGGAAGTCGAAAGAAATTACAATCATGCCATAAAGATGATTCCGTTCAGGCTTGCAGATAAAGTTACCCTTGTTACAGTCGACAGGAAATTGATGGAAGATGTAGAAAAACATCCTCTTTACATACAGCTTGAAAATGAAATCCAAAATCTTTCCGACTTCATTTCCGAGCCAAAAATTGAAGATGAATTTCCGTCGCTCATGAAGGAAGCGTCCGTAATCGACAACAGAATGAAGGCGGATGTCAGCGGCATAAACATAAATCGGAAGGACCTTGTAAAGTGGCCTGAGTTTGAAACCTATACGTCGCTGGACCTTTTGGTTTACAATCCCTTGGATTATGCATTGAAAAGGCTTGCGAACATTTCGAGCAGCGGAATCAGTTCCATACCGGCCGTAAGTACAAGCTGCGGAACCGTTGCCCATGGAGTGATTGAAAAACTTTTCAACAGGCGGGAAGGAATCGAATCAAGCGGAACAATTCCTTACATAAGGGAACGGATTAAAAACGATTTTGATTCTGTCTTTTCGGAAACGCTGAATGCATCGGGGGCCGTATTGCTGCTGAAGGAAAATCAGTTGAACATGCAGAATTATAAGTCCAAGGTTTTCGACTGCGTTAACGGATTATTGAAGGTCATTGAAGATAACGGACTTCACGTGCTTGCCTGTGAACCGTATCTTGAAAACGACGGCTTGAATTTTGAGGGAGGAATAAATATCGGAGGTTTTGCCGACATGATTCTTGCCGATAGGGACGGTAATCCCGTAGTATTTGATTTCAAATGGTCTCCGGGAAACGAAAAGAAATACATCGAATTGATTGAAAAAAATGAATCCATACAGTTGGAACTGTACAGGCATATCTGTAAAAATCTTGCCGGTGCGGAAGCTAAATCCGTTGCCTACGTCATCCTTCCTGAAGTGGCCGTAATTTCAGCAAGGAAGTTTAACGGCGAAAACACGTACAGGGTTTCGGTTGAAAATATGGATGAAGACGTACTTGCAAAAATCAGGAACTCATACGCATATCGAAGAAAGCAGATTTCCGAAGGCTTCATTGAAGAGGCGACAGGTTTTCCCCCGGAATTGATTGACTATCAAAACGACTGCGAATCTGAAAATCTCATGCCTCTGCAATTTGACGGCAAAAAAAATCCGAAGAAAATTCCCAAGCCGTATCCTGAATACGAATTCTTTAAGATGCGAATTTAAATCAGGATGATGAAATCGATTTGGCAATTCAGGGACGGTAATTTTTACATTATGATAAACCATACTCCGATGCTTCGAATCGGGTAGGTGATTTTTAACGGCGGTAAACATGAAAAACATTACTTATATAAGTGCAAGTGCAGGAAGCGGAAAAACCTATGAACTTACGGAACGACTTAAGAAGGCGATTTTGGATGGGGATGCAAAACCGGAGGAAGTCATTTTAACGACATTCACAAAAGCGGCCGCATCTGAGTTCAAGGAAAAGGCAAAGGCTAAATTTTACGAAGCCGGAAAAGTTAAGGAAGCAGACCGATTGGATCAGGCCTTGATAGGAACGGTAGACAGCGTTTCAAATTTTTTTGTAAACCGATACTGGTATCTTTTGGGAATCAGTCCGAACCTGAGTGTAATTGAAAGTGAAGATGAAAGCGTTTACATTTCGGAAAGCCTTTCAAGCCTGCCAACCGAAAAACAGAATGATTTTTTTCACAGGTTTGCAGAAATTTTCAGGATACCGATCGTAAAGGACAACAGGAAATACGGAATCAATTATGACTTTTGGAAGGACGATTTGAAAAGCATTTTCAATGCAAGCCGATGCTATTCCATCAAGGATTTTTCCGAAAGCATCAATGCAAGTAAGAGGCTTATTGAAAGCGCATCGTCCGACGGCAAAAAACTTGATTTCGACCGTGAAGAACTTCTTTCCGAATTGGATGCACTTGACTTGATTTCATTTTCAGACAAGAAATCCGACGCAAATCAGAAAAGGATTACGGAAACGGAAAAGTTCAGGAAGACGGTAAAAAAATCTTCATCGACTCAGGTTGAATTGGGTATCGGACTTTACCTGATGATTTCAAACGGAAAGTTTTCGACCAAGGCATATCAGGCAAGCCCGGAATATCTTTCGCTCCTTGAAAAATCCGATGCCGTCTGGACAAGCGAAGATGTCCGCAAACTTGAATTCGAATATGTTGAGAACCTGTTTGAAATTGCATCTCGTTGGCGTGAAAAATACGGTGCATATAAAAAAGAGCAGCACATAATGGATTATACCGATATGGAGGAATATTTCCTTGAACTCTTGACGGATGAAAAATATGCATCGGTTCAGGAAGATGTCAAGGCAAGTTACAGATATCTTTTTGTCGATGAATTCCAGGACTGTTCTCCGACGCAGATTAAAATTTTCGACAGGTTGAGCGAACTTGTAGAACGCACCGTATGGGTAGGGGATTACAAGCAGGCGATTTATGGATTCAGAGGTTCCGATACTGCATTGGTAAAAGCCGTAACGGACAGAATTCAGAAAATCAATGGACATCCGAACGAAACCTTGGGAACGAGTCACCGCTCCTGGCCGGATATAGTCGAAGTATCCAACTCTGTCTTTGTACCGGCTTTCAGCGACATGCTGCGTAAAGAGGAAGTTCATCTTGAACCTTGGGACAGGCTTGTAGAGAAGTACAGGAAAAGCGGACGCAAAAACCTGCTTAAATGCTGGAAGGTTTCTGCAAAGTCTGATAGATACGTGCAGATT
>CACYBG010000031.1 GCA_902772605.1 uncultured Spirochaetaceae bacterium | reverse complement strand
GACAAGCATTCGACGGGCGGCGTGGGAGACAAGATTTCGATCCCGCTGGCTCCCATAGTTGCGGCTGCAGGACTACAGGTTCCGATGATGAGCGGACGCGGGCTCGGACACACGGGCGGAACCCTCGACAAGCTCGAGTCCGTTGAAGGATACTGCGTCGGGCTCGATGAAAAAAGGTTTGCATCCCTCATAGCATCCAACGGATATGCAATGATGGGACAGACGGAAAGGATTGCACCGGCCGACAGGAAGATGTATGCGCTGAGGGATGTGACGGGAACGGTTGAAAGCATACCGCTGATCACTGCATCGATACTCTCAAAGAAGGTTGCGGAAGGTTCGGATGCGCTCGTGTTCGACGTAAAGTATGGACTCGGGGCTTTCATGAAGGACGTTGAGTCGGCAGAAAGGCTTGCTACGTCCCTTGTAAAGACTTCCCAGGCCATGGGAAAGAAAGCCGTTGCACTCCTTACGGCCATGGATTCTCCTCTCGGATTCAAGACCGGAAACTACCTTGAGGTGGAGGAAAGCCTTGAATGCCTTCAGGGAAAGGGACCCGATGACGTCATGGAACTTACCTATGCGCTTGGAAGCCGGATGCTCGTCCTCGGTGAAAAGGCCGGGACTGTCGATGAGGGGGTGGAAATCTGCCGGAACATGGTTTCGTCTGGAAAAGCTCTCGACGTGTTCCTCAGGAACATAAGGGACCAGGGAGGAGACCCTGACAGGCTGCTTTCCGAACAGGGAAAAAGGCGGTCGAAGTTCCACATGGAGCTTAAGGCGAGCCGGGACGGATACTTAAGGATTGATGCGTATAAGACCGGAATTGCGTGCATAAACCTTGGGGTCGGAAGGAACAGGACTACGGATACCGTAGACGCCGACTCGGGAATCATTTTTACAAGGAGACAGGGGGATTTCGTAAAGGCCGGTGAAAAGCTGATGGACGTATATGCTCGCGATGCACAGTCCCTGGTTTCCGGTTCAGCCGCCCTGGAGAAAGCCGTTTCCTATTCGGATGAAAAATTTGAAGTCGGAAAATTAATATTGAAGGAAATACAGTAGTGTCTAATTGGAATAAAAAAACAGTCTCAAGGGAAACCGTGGCCGCCCTGGTTTCGAAGTACAGGATGGAGCCTCTGGTTGCAAGCATATTTGCACGCCGGGGAATAACGGACGGAAAGGACATCCTTTACTTCATGGAAAGCGACATGCGTTTTCAGCACAGCCCCTTTTCGTTCAATTCGATGGAGGATGCCGTCGACAGGATCCTTCAGGCCCAGGAGGAAAAGGAGAAGGTCCTGATTTTCGGAGACCGAGATGTGGACGGGGTAACTGCAACGACCATCCTGCACGACTGCCTGCGCTCCATGGGCATAGACGTGTCGTACAGGCTTCCCGTTGGCGATGATGCGTACGGACTTTCCATGGTTGCCGTAGACGATTTTGCAAAGGAATACGGGTCCCTGATAATAACCGTTGACTGCGGCATATCGAACCGTGCCGAAATTGCACATGCATCGGAGCTTGGAATCGACGTAATAGTCCTTGACCATCACAACTGTCCGAGCGAACTTCCCGAACATGCCGTAATCGTGGATCCGAAACTTGATGATTCAGGATATCCCTTCCACGACATTTCCGGTGCGGCAGTTGCATTCAAGACCGTTTCAGCCGTACGGTTCAGCATGACCCCGTGGTATAAGCAGGAAATCTGCCTCCTTAATGCAAGGGAGACAGACGAAGGAACGTCGATAGAATGCCTTAAGCTCAGGAATCTGGTTCCGGTGGACAGAAGGATAGACGTCGTAAGGCCGGGTGAAAAGTCCGTGATGGATACATGGATTCCGACCTACCTTCAGGGACAGCAGATTCTGGTCTGGGATGCAGAGGGCGTACGGCGAATACTTCTGGAGACTTTCGGTCCCGGCGTCGAGTTCAACTGCCTTGACATAAGGGAAGAGGTTTCAAAGCTGCTTCCGAAGATGGAAAAGCTTCCGCTCAGACGGCTTATGCAGCTTTCAAAGATTGCACGGTACGGAAACCATGAACCTACGGAAATAGGCGGTTTCTACAACATATACGTTACGTACGTGAACATGTGCAACAGAAGGAATTTTCCCGATTTCGTCAGGCAGGAGGAAATGGATCTTGAGCTTGTTGCACTTGCCGCACTGGCCGACATAATGCCGATGCAGGATGAAAACAGGATATTCGTCAATCAGGCCCTTGGATTCATAAATTCCGGTAAAATCAGGCCGGGACTCCTGGAATTGATGTCGAAGGTGAACCTCCTTGGAAAACGCGTTACGTCCATGGACTTGAGCTGGGTGATAGTTGCAAACCTGAATGCAGCGGGAAGGCTTGGACGTTCCGACCTAGCCGCTGAGCTTTTCCTTTCAAGGGATCCTGCAAGAAGGGAAGCTGTAGCCTCTGAGATTCAGGAACTCAACGCGCAGAGGAAGCAGCTCTGTTCGGACGGAATGTCGTTCTGTGCGATACAGGCGGGTGCGTCGGTGCCTCATCACAACGGAAAGCTTTGCGTGGTGGTCGACGAAAGGATCAACAGGGGCGTTTGCGGAATCATAGCGGGAAGGCTTGTCGGAATGTATGACGTACCGGCTCTGGTCGTCACAGTAACCGGAAAGATTGCAATCGGTTCCATGCGGACGTGCAGGGGAATCAAGGCAACCGAATTCCTTGAAAACATGAAGGGCCTTTTCATAAGCTACGGCGGACACAATGCAGCGGCGGGATTCAGCATGGAGAAGGAGAGGCTGGAGGAGTTCAAGTCAAGGCTGATTGAACTTTCGTCATCCCTTTCCCTGGACGATTCTTCATCGGGAGACTATTCGATAGATGCAGAGATTCCTTCCGACTATCTGACTCCGCACCTGCTTGAGGTGGAGGACATATTCGAACCGTTCGGGGAACTCAATCCCCAGCTTCTGTTCATGGCGAAGAACGTTCCAGTATCGGATGCCATGGTGATGGGCAAGGGTGAAAAGACTCACCTCAAGGTCATCATCAATACGGGAAAATACAGGTGGCCGTGCCTCTTCTGGAACGAAGGCGAAAGGCTGCATCGGGATTTCAATGTGGGTGACGACGTGGACATACTGTTTCATGTCGAAAGGAACGTGTTCAACGGAATGGAGACTCCACAGATAGTGCTCAAGGACATCAGGGCGTCCAAAAAGGCCTGATGATTCCGTCGGCTGATGCGGTGTTTATAATTGTTTATTCAAGGAGGAATTTATGTCGGTGTTTTCAAGACCCATGAAGTCTGG
>CACYBG010000030.1 GCA_902772605.1 uncultured Spirochaetaceae bacterium | reverse complement strand
ATAAAGCTGTTTCATGTGAAACATGAATTGTTTACTGAGGAAAAATTGTCTGGAAAAATCAAATTTTAATAATAATCATATCGATTTAAATAAATTTTGGACTGGATAAAATAATTGGATTTTGAATTATGCTGTATGCAATATATTTCTTACAACATCAATTAAAGCACAAAAAAAGATGTTTCATGTGAAACACCTTTTAATTTGCGAAAACATTTTTATCGATCAGTAGAAAGATTCGTAATGGATTCATCTTCCATATCTAGGAAAAGAACTTTTGAACCTCGTTCTGGAGTCCATTTTTTTTGACGTTCAATCGGTAGATGTTCTATAGAACATTGCGTAAATCCTAAATGCTCAAACCAATCCGATGTTTGTGTCGTTAAAACGAAAACCTTTTTGGCGTTTTCTTTTTTAGCTCGATCTATCAAAAAAGAAATCAGTTTTGGACCAATGCCCATATGTGAGCAGCTTGGATCAACTGCTACACCTGCGATTTCCATCTGACCGTCGGGGTAGGGAATCAATCCGGCTGTAGCTTTTACAGTTCCATCAATTTCGTAAACAATATAGTATTTAAATTGCTCGTGGAACATTTTTTTCGTCCTTGGAAGCAGAATTCCGGAATCTACAAATGGTTTCATCACATTTAGAACGGCTGGAATATCTGAAACTTCCATATTCCTGATGTTTCCATAACTGTTAACGTAAATCATTGTACCGGAACCAAGATTGCTGAATATTTCACATGGAATCGTTCCATCAATAAGACCATTTAAAATATGTACTCGCTTAACTCCTGCAAGACAAGCTTTTTTCGCCAGTTTCAAAAGTGTAAAAATCTTTTCACGCGAAACCGCTAAATTTTCTACCAAAGAAACTTTTTCCGCTTCCAACCGATTGTTAGTATTAAAAAAATCTTCCGACTGATTGTAAGTTAAAGCATTTTCGTTGGCTTCAAGAAACTCATCAACTTCGGTCAGGTTCATTGCAGGGATACAGTTTTCGGAAATTCCGATGTCTGACGGGATTTTAAAGTCATTTGGACTTATATCAGCCCCCGGGACCAGGAAAAAAAGTTTATCTGCTTTAAGATGAGAGCTTATTTGTTCGGCGAGCTGCATTGAAGAAATATTGTAGGGTTTGCCGGTTAAGTTCCAACCGATGCACGGAAATATCGGGATGAAGTTATTGTCCAAAACCGTTCGTATGGAATCAATTTCCAACTTGTCGATTTCGCCTGTGATTCCATAGTCAAAACCGTTGATTACGCCTTTACCTCTTGCACGAACCCAGTTACCGATTACGGCAGTTTTCTTTTGACCTGCAAAAGCCGTCATGATTTGGTTTGAAACGTCAAAGGCCGCCATTTTTATGAGAGGCATCGCTTCTGAATCCGTGATTCTGCATCCGTCGTAAAATTTCCATGAAATGTTCGAAGATTTCAAAACTTCATCGATTCTGTTGCTGGCACCGGGAACCAAAATCAATTTAAGTCCTGCATCGTGAATGAAACACAGGTCCTTGATGTGGTTGATGAAAAAAGGAGAATCGATTAACGAATTGTCAATGTAAACGACAACCGTAGCATTTTTAAACCGCTGAATGTAGCGGATTACATTTCTGATCAAATCAGCTTTATCGTGAATAATACTTGCTTTGTCCATAATCAAAGTATTATGGAGTGTAAAAAAAAATTCAAGGGAGTGAGAACTTCTTAAAATTGATGTCAACCGGATTTATTCGAGCGGAGGGTTTGGTGATTGGTGAATGCTGAGAGCTGCCTTATTCAGTTACCGTGACCAGAATTTTTCATCGAAAAAACACAGCCGCAATAGTCCTGCCGATAAAGACCGTATTCGCGTGACAACTGAGTGCTTCTTAAAAATCCGCTTTTTTTCTTGAAATCTGCCGGAAGATATTTTGTTTTATCAACCTGTACAAATGTATAGCCTATAGTATTTATCTTTTCTGCATCCTTATACGGGCTGATTGAAAGGGTCGTCGTAAAATAATCAAACCCGTTTTCCGTTGCATATTCAAAAGCTTTTTCCAATCGAAACTGATAGCAGCGACGGCATCGTTCACCGCGCTCAGCTTCGGTTTTCAAATCAGGATTATGGGCTACATCAACCGCATCATAAAATTCATCGGGATTATATGGAGCTTCAATCAACTTGACTTTATTTTCAACTGCCGGGGGAAATCGCGGAAGAAAATTTTTCAGCTCATCCAAACGCCTTGAATATTCTTCTGGAGGAAAAATATTCGGATTATAATAGAAGATAGTTATATCAAAAAAATCCGAAAGATATTCGAGCACATAGGACGAACATGGTCCGCAACAGGCATGCAGAAGCAAAGACGGTTTTTTGGTTTTATCAATCGTTGCCAGGATTTTGTCCAGTTCTTTCTGATAGTTGATTTTCTGTTCCATAGCAAAAAGATATCATTTACCAATCGTTTTTTTCAATAAAATTCGGGTTTCTTTTGAAAAATAATGTTATATAATGGTAGAAAATTATGACTTATCTTGATGATTTACCGGACGGCATAAGTTTGCAGGTTTTTGATGGCGATGAGCTGATTTTTTCCAGTCAGGAAAAATGGCTTCAACCGCTTTTTGATTTCGAAAACTTTTTGAAATCTTATGACCGAAAAGAAAAAGATTTTTCCTCTCATGATTCTGCAATTGGAAAGGCGGCTGCAGTTCTGTCGATTAGATTGGGAATTAAAAAAATCAATGCGGAAATCCTGAGCTGCAATGCAAAAAATTTCATCGATGATTACAATAAAAATCTTCCTGATGAAAAAAAGATTGTCCTGAATTATAAAAACTTGGTGCCGAAACTTATGTGCGCGACGGAAAATCAGCTTGAACATCTGGATGACATTGATGAAATGTATTTTCTGTTGAGGCAGCGTGCAAAGTTGGTTCAGGGAGTGAGCGTAAAAGTTGAAAATCTTTCGCACGAATATATCGCGAAAAAAAACATTTCGTTCGAACTGAATCCCGGCGGGCATCTGATGATTGTCGGAAAAAACGGTGCCGGAAAAACGACTCTGCTTAAGTTGATTTGCGGTCTCTTGAAAAATCAGGACGGTTCGATTTTAATCGATGGAAAAAATCCTGCGCATCTGGAAAAATTTCTGCTCGGATATATTCCCCAGGCAGTTGATTCAATCAAGTACGATTTGTCCGTTGAGGAAGTCATTTCAATCGGCATTGGAGCGGGCGTAAAAAACAAAAGGGAGATTATAAAAAAATCGCTCGAGCGAACGTCCAGCCTTCATCTTTTGAAACGCAATTTTTCCAGTTTGAGCGGCGGTGAAAAACAGAAAATAAATCTGTCCAGATGTCTTGCGCAAAATGCAAAACTTTTAATGCTGGATGAACCGACTGCAAATCTGGATGCGGCAAACAAAAAGATGGTCGTCGATATTTTGCGTTCGTTGACCGTTTCTGAAATCCCCACGATAATTGTCGTGACTCATGACAGTGAACTTGTGAATCTGCGCGGATGGGAAAAACTTTCGCTGGATAAAAACGGAGAGATGGATGGATAGACTTGCGGTACTGTTTTCCCTGGCTCCAGTTTCCCGGGGATTTTTGGCGATGGCAATCAGTGGATTTTCATTTCCGATTTGCGGACTGATGGTTTTGCGGATGAACCTTGTGATGATGCGTTACATGCTGATGCACGGGGTGATTTTGGGAGGAGCTCTTTCGCTTGCAATGAATCTGCCCGTTGTTCCCGTGTCGTTCGGCGTAAACCTTCTGTTGATTTTGGCAATGATTTTTTTCAATAAAAACAATACTGTAGATTTTTCTGGCGGTTCCGCTGCATCTATGATTTTGAGCATTGCATTTTCTTCACTGATTATGCACATAAAGGACGTTCCTGCAAAAGATACATTGAATCTGCTTTGGGGAAGTCCGTTTGCATTGAAAAATTCCGACGTGATGATTCTGGCCTCAATCAGTCTGCTGTTGATTGTTTACGTGATTTTGAATTACAGAAACATACTTGCACTTTTCTTTAACGTTGATGTGGCAAAATCATTGGGCATAAATTTCCGCTTGCATTATTTCGGAATGGTCGGCGTAATTGCAATTATAGTTGCCGTTGCGATGAAACTTTTGGGTGCGTTTTTGATTGATGCACTTTTGATTTTACCTGTGTTGGCGGCATCGTCGTTTGAATCAAAAAAATCAGGTGGCATAAAAAAAACAATGATTTTGAGTTCCGGATTCGGACTTTCATTTGCTGTAGTCGGTTATGTGATTGCGGTCCTTGCTGATTGGCCACCCGCTGCGACTATTTCAATTTTAGCAGGATTAGTGTATGGTATTGGAGTGCTTAAGAGACGATTTTTTGCATGACTGGTTCTGTAAAAATCAAAATTGAAATTTTCAGTAGGAGAAAGAAAATGAAAAAAAATCTGAAGGCATTGACCGTTTTGGCCGCCATGATTTTTTCCACCGGGTTTATCGGCTGTAAAAAAACAGATAAGGATGCATCGAAAGTTACCGAGGCAAAAAACGAGTCTGTTGAAAAAAAACTGAAGGTTGTCGCATCTACAAGCTGGACTGCTGCATTTGCAGATTTGGCTGGAATCGATGACGTTGAAATCATTGCACCGGCAAGCTTGAGACATCCGCCAGAGTATGAAATCACGGTCAGCGACATTCAGAAAATCAAGGACTGCGACATTTTTATTTTTGCCGGCTTTGAACGCATGATGCAGACCATCGGTGATACGATTGAAAACGT
>CACYBG010000029.1 GCA_902772605.1 uncultured Spirochaetaceae bacterium | reverse complement strand
TTCATGGATGTCAGTGACGGAGTCATCAGAAGGGAACGTTCCTCATCATCAAAACCCGTTACCAGAACGTCTTCGGGGACCCTGAGCTTGTGCTGGAGGAAATAGTCTATGCATCCGTATGCCATCTGGTCGTTGAGCGCGACGACTGCATCGAAATCAATCCTGCCCTTGGCTTCCGTGTATGCGCTTAATGCCTTGAATGCAATTTCGTATGAATATCCGCCGAAGAGTATCATCGATTCGTCATAGGCTATGTTGTGCGAAAGAAGTACCTGCTTGAAAATCCTGGTCCTTTCCTCTACGTCGCTTGAGTTTGCCTTTACGCTCATGAGTGCTATTCTGCGGCATCCGTGTTTTTCGATCAGATGGGATACAAGGTTTGAAAATCCGACTTCCGATGACGACAGGACCGACGGAATCCCTGAAACGATGTCTCCGATGCTGACGACAGGAAGTGGCTCGAATGATTTTATGAATGACTTGAGGTAATCGACTGACGTGTGGCACAGCTGGGTTCCTGTTGCGAAAAGAACCCCGTCGAAATTTTCCGACCTGATGTGGGATGCAATGGAAAGTGCCTGATATTCAAATGAGAAATCTGTCGAATTTATCTGGTTTATGGAAAAAGAAACCATTTCCAGATTGTGCTCCTTTGCAAATTTGGACGCACCGGCGCATAGTTTCTGTGAATATTCCGACTCCATGTAGTCGGTTATGAAAGCAATTCTCTTTGTATCCCGCATCGATAAAATTATAAACCCAAATGGAATTTATGCAAGTCTTATTTTGAAGCGATTCATGCATTTTGCGGGTAGGCTTGAAATTGCATTTATGCTTTTTTAGTTTTTTCTTTAATTGTACATGGATGTTGTCTTGAAGGTGGGGATGGCGGATGGTCCGTCGTCATTAAGTCGATGAACCGTCCGCATGTTACGGCACCCATGTTTTTTGGATGCCGCATGTATGTTTATCGTTTCCTTAGAATTCTTCGCTGTCCCTTGAGCGCTTGTAGATTGAAGCCCTGGAGTTGCGCTGGGTAGGGGTGTGGAAGTTCGGCCTTGAGCTTTTGCCCCAATCCCTTCCGCGTCCACCTCTGTCACGGTCGCGCCTTCCTTCGCCGAAACGGTCCCTTCCGAATCCGCCTCTGTCCCTGTCTCCTCCGAATCCTCTTCCGCCGCGTCTTCCGCCACGACCCCTGTCACGTCCGCCTGATTCTCCGCCTTCCGGTTTCGTATCAACGTGCATGTGAGGAATCCTGTTGTCGAGCTTTGACATTTCAAGGGCCTTTTCCGCAGCATCCTTTGGAAGGCTCAGGAGACAGAACCTGTCTGCCATGTCGATTGCGTCAACATCCTTTCCGCGTATGTTGAGGAGGTCTGAGAAATAATCCGCAATTGCCTTCGGACTGAATCCATCGTGCCAACCCATCTGGACGTAGAGACGAAGCTGGTTTTCGGACATTCCCCTTGAGGATTCTCCCCTGTCACGTCCGCGTCCATCCCTGTCACGATCGCGTTTTCCGCCCACCGGATTGATTTTTCCATAGCGGTTGCGGGCAAGTTCCTTTCCGTATGTCATTGCAAGCAGTGAAGCGACGACTTCCTTCGGGTCCTGACCTTCGCAGATTTCTTCCGCCAGAACGTCGAACATCGGGTCTCCCTTCCTGAGGTGAGGGACCGGCTTTGATTCTTCCGTACCTGCATTTTCGGTTGTCGTATCCGTCTGAGCTGAAAGGGACTCGTCTGCAGGAACTTCGGTTTCAGGATTTGCTTCTACGGCTGCGTTGAGACCGAGCTTTTCCTTTATCTGGTTGAAGAGCCTTCCTTTCTTTGCTTCGATTACTTCATCGATTGAAGGGATTTCTCCCTCGAGCATCTCACCCTTTGCAGAGCGTTTTACTGCCGACCTGAGGAATCCGAGCTTTCTGCGTGTTTCTTCCGGGCGTACAAAGGTAACTGCCATGCCGGCTGCTCCTGCGCGTCCAGTACGACCGATGCGGTGAACGTATGTCGGTCCGTCGAACGGAAGTTCATAGTTTACGACGTGGGTAAGTCCTTCGATGTCGATTCCACGTGCAGCAACGTCGGTAGCCACAAGAATCCTGGTCTTCTTTGAGCGGAACCTTGCAAGAATCTTTTCGCGCTGACTCTGAGGAATGTCTCCGTGAAGTGCTGCGACCTGATATCCCTTTTCGTCCAGGGCCTTGCTTATGTAGTCTGCATCTGATTTTTTCTGTACGAATACCAGACCGAAAAAGTCCGGGGAAATGTCTATGAGCCTGACCAATGCCTCAAGCTTTTCACTTTCGCGGATAACCCAATACCTCTGGTCGATGAGGAGAGGTTCTTCTTCATGTCCTTCTTCCTCGACTATTTCGTAATCGCCCATGAACTGTGATGCAATGCGGAGAATCGGTGCAGGAACCGTTGCACTGAAGAGGAGTACGCGGCAGTCCGGATTTGCACATGAGAAAATCTCCTCGATGTCGTCAACGAATCCCATGTCGAGCATTTCGTCGCCTTCGTCAAGGATGAAGTATTCTATCTTGCTTATGTCCAGTGCACCCTTGTCGATGAGGTCCTGAACGCGTCCCGGAGTACCGACTACGATTTCAACTCCACGGCGGAGTGAGCGGATCTGTTCGCTGTATGAAGCTCCTCCGTAAACTACGCATGTCCTTGGGAATTTTCCTGTGGTGAATGAAGACATTTCTGTCTGTGTCTGCATTGCAAGTTCGCGTGTAGGTTCAAGGATGATTGCACGGACGTGACCGGTATCTTCCCTGAGCGACTGAACCAAAGGAAGTCCGAATGCTGCGGTTTTTCCCGTTCCAGTCCTTGCACGTGCGATGACGTTTGCTTCACCGTTCAAAAGCCTTGGAATTGCGAGAACCTGAATTGGTGAGGGGTGTACGAATCCCTTCTTTTCGATGGCCGCGAGAATGGCATCGTCAAGGCCCAGATCTGCGAATGAAATTTCGTCGGAGCCTTCCGTTTCGTTTACGGATTCGATTTCAGCCTGATTTTCATTGCCCGCAAAATCAGCGTCCAAGTTTGAGAGGACAGCATTTTCCTGCCCTTCTTCGTTCTGAGAAAGTTTGTCTTCCATTTTCTTCCCTTGCGCAATCAATATGCGCTGCATGTAGCAGCTTTCCCCGCGCAAAGGAATATTCCTTTCCCAAGACCTGTAGGGAACCGTAGGTTAAACCTCTCACCGTAACCTTTCTTTCCCGATTCATGTCGGCCGCAGAAAATTGTCCCCAAAACCAACATATGTTATGATTTTCTAAACTATTCCACCGGCGGTTGCAAACTGTCATGCTTTTCAAATTAAAAGTTTACGTAGTGTAATGGTTTTAATCTTTTTACGCAATAGGAAATCTCTAAAAACTTCATGTTTCGGGATTTTCACCGCCTTTTCAATATGCTTCCGTCTATGCTTATGTTTTTTGAATCGATGTATTCAAGCCTGTACGGGTCTCCGGTCGCATATATGCCGCTCGTAAAGTAAATCAGGTCGGCGTTTTCTGTTTCGTAGCTGAAGGATTCCGTCGTGGTTTCGTCTCCGCTCGATATGCTGACGTTGAGTGTGGACGTGGGCTTTATGAAGTCGAAAATCATTTCGCTCTGACCGATTTTGCCGCTGTATTTTCCGCTGAGCTTTTCCAGTTCCGAAACCTTCTTTCCCTTGAACGAAATGTAGTTGTCCTTGAAGTCTATGTCGAAACCGTCTTCCGTAAGCTGTATCCTGTACTGTTCCGGAATGTTGTTCGTTCCGGTCGTCGTAAGGAATCCTCCGTTCATGAACACGAAATTACCCGTGGATGAATTCGTCTTCCCCTTGGCCGTGTAGGAGCCTTTCTTCATGTTGAATGTGATTGTGGAACCGTCGTCGAATTCCCATTTTCCATTGATCGTACGTGGCGAACCGCATGATGAGAATACCAGTGCGGACGAAGCCAGAATCAGTAAAGAACGTATTTTTTTCATGCCTTTCATAATGTCTCCCTTTTGTCGTTAGAGGTTGCTGCAGTCCAAGGACTCCATTTTTCCCAGGTCGTCCAGATTGAACGGCGTTTCCTGATAGACGTAGTAGTTCAGCCAGTTTGAATAGAAGAGGTGTGCCGTACTCCTCCATGTTGACGGAGCCTTGTTCCGCGGATTGTCGTCGGGAAAATAGTTTTTCGGCACGTCTATGTCCAGTCCCTTGTCGATGTCGCGCCTGTATTCGTTTGAAAGCGTTTCGGCATCGTATTCAAGGTGTCCCGTCATGAAAATCGAGCGGTTGTCCGTGGATTTCGCTATGGTCAGTCCTGTCTCTTCGTTCATGGCCAGAAGCTTGAGGTTCTTTGCTTTAAGTACGTCTTCGGTCTTAATCAGCGTGTACCTTGATGTCGGTACCGGGAAAAAGTCGTCGAATCCCCTCAGAAGCGGTTCTGACGGATCGACCAGGGTGCTCTTGTATATGCCGGAAAATTTCCTGGATACGGCGTACTTCGGAATCCCGTAAAGGTGATAGAGTCCTGCCATTGCACCCCAGCAGATGTACAGCGTCGAGTAGACGTTGCTCTTTGCGTAATCCATTATGCTGCACAGGTCGTCCCAGTAATCGACTTCCTCGAACGGCATCTGTTCGACCGGAGCACCGGTTATGATCATTCCGTCGTACTTGTTGTTGAAGATTTCGCTGGACGGTATGTAGAATTTTTCCAGATGATCCGTGCTGGTGTTCTTTGAAACGTGGGTTTCCATCTGTACGAGGTGTATGTTGATTTGGAGTGGCGTGTTCCCGAGAAGCCTGAGAAGCTGCGTTTCCGTTGCAATCTTCGTGGGCATCAGGTTGATTATGGCGATGTCCAGCGGTCGGATTTCCTGCGTGGAAGCCCTTTCTTCGGTCATTACGAATATGTTTTCCTTTTCCAGCACCGATCTTGCCGGAAGGTTTTCATCTATCTTTATCGGCATCTGTCCACCTCTTAAATTCTGTTGTCATATTATGGAAGGTTTTTGAAAGTTCTTCGGAATTTCAATCCTTTTTTCATCGCCTTGGAACGTCATCCGTTCGGTGGAGTCCGTTTTCAATTGGCGTTGAAAATCCCGGAACAGATTTTGCGTCAGTCCGGGCATGAACCGCATCACTTGGGATTATAGCATAAAACGGTCTAATTTGCTATTATGTATGGGCCTTTAAATGGACCTGTTTGGTGGGAAAACGCTGGATGAGCCGAATTACTCCTTGCATGCGCATTCAGTGTTAACCGTAATTTCTTTATCAGGCGGGTTGCGGATTGAAAAGGCGGCATATATCAAGGTCGGGAAATTCGGAAATTCGGTTTCGGGATGCCCCGATTATCTTATGGGAAATGTTATGAAGGCGGATAAGAAATCAGCAGTAAAGAAGATTAAGGAAATGGTTTACACCACAAAACAGGAGCCGGAAGAGTTCCGTACCAATATGGACCGATTGTTTTCAACCGTTTTCCTGCCCAACAATGTGGAGTGCAGCGAGCGCGATTACGGCGGAATCAAATGCGACGTAATTTCTCCGGTTGTCTACTCATCCAAAAGGGTGATAATCTATATCCATGGAGGTTCTTTTGTCGGCGGTTCATGCAGTGCGTACAGGAATTTCTGCGCATCGTTTGCACATGCTTCGTCATGCAGGCTGATTGTCCCTGAATTCCGACTTCCTCCGACATATCCGTTCCCTGCATCCATAGACGACCTTGTAAACGTGTTCCGTTCCGTCTATGAAGAGGAAAACGTTGCCAGAAACCTTGAGATTTCGGCATCGGGATTAAGGCCGTCCAATTCAAGCGGTCACATAATAATTGCAGCAGACGGAAGCGGTGCAAGCCTTGCCATGGCCCTGATATTTAAAATCAACAAGAAATACCGCTCCAACATACAGAATCTGGTCCTTTTTTCACCCTGGCTCGACATGAGTTCTGACAGTCCGCTGATTGCAGGAGGACGCAAGGTCAACGACGGAGTTATAAGCGGTGAGGCCATACATGCAGCGGTAGACAAGTACACCTATGCCGCAAACATTTCAAATCCGCTCGTATCTCCGCTCAAGGCTCCCATTGAGGATTTCGAGGCTTTCCCGCAGGTCTACATACAGATGGGCGAAAAGGAAATACTCTTGAGTCAGGCTAAGGAACTCAAATCCAGGCTTTCACAGGTCGGCGTGGACTGCATAATGGACGTCTGGCCGGACATGATGTACATGTTCCAGATGGCCGATGAATTCCTCCCGGATTCCCATCTTGCGGTGAACAGGGTCGGGGAATTCATAAGCAAGAGGGAAGGCGATTCCGAGGAAGAGATTGAGGAACGCAGGAAGATAATCAAGAAGAACAACATTTGGGAACCTCAGAAAAACTGATGTCAGGAGGATTGGGCATGGAACTTCTTTCACCGGCTGGAAACGTCGATAAGCTTCGGTACTGTTATGCATATGGAGCCGATGCGGCTTACATTGGACTAAAGAATTTTTCCCTCAGGGTGAAGGCGGACAATTTCTATGCCGACGAGTTCAAGAAGGTCCGTGCACTCAAGGAAATGTATCCGGGACGTAAGCTTCACTGCGCATTGAACATCAGTTTCCATAATTCGGAAATAGACAGGCTGGTGGAGGACATACCCTATTTCAAGGAATATCCGATAGATGCATTCATAGTCCAGGACATCGGTATAGTGCCGATACTGCAGAAGAATTTTCCAGACGCACAGCTCCACCTTTCGACACAATCCAGCTGCATGAACCGTGAGGCCGTCAAGATGTACAGGTCGCTCGGATTCAGCCGCGTGGTCATGGGCCGTGAAGCATCCCTCAAGGAGATTGCGGAAATCAAGGATGCCGTCCCCGACATGGAGATTGAGTGCTTCGTCCATGGTGCCATGTGCATAGCCTATGCCGGTCGCTGCCTTATGAGTGCATACCTCAACGGACGTTCCGCACAGGAGGGGTTCTGCTCTCACACTTGCCGCTGGGATTACGACGTCATGCTTCCATCATCCGATTCAGATTCACCTTACTCGGATACTGCAAGGGCGATTGCTCAGAGCGGTGAACTGGTGCTTCAGGAACACAAGCGTCCCGGAGAATATTTCCCGGTTTACGAAGGCGAAAATTTTACCGCCGTACTTTCATCGAAGGATCTTTGCATGATAGACCATCTTGCCGAATTCAAGAAGGCTGGCGTCGATTCCCTGAAGATTGAAGGACGCATGAAAAGCATCTATTACGTTGCAATGATTACCCGCGCATACAGGAAAGCCCTTGATGCACTGGACGGAAAGATATCCGACGGAGAGGCTGCACCGTTCATCGATGAACTGTACAAGGTCAGCCACAGGCCGTATGCAACCGGATTCTATTTCAACCGGAGCGATGCGGACGTAACCGTTTCCGGGGCGAGCGAAAGTACCTGGGACCTGTGTGCGGAAATCGGTACCCCTCTCGACGGTTCTGAGTGCGATAAGATTCTGGAGAAGGGACGGAATCTTGAAATGCAGCGCAAGGCCGAATACGACTCTCTGATTCCGCAGGCAAAGGCGGCTTACGACCAACGGGTTAAGAATCTGCCCGACCGTTATCTTCCGGGTGTCAGGGAAAGGGAAGGATGGAAGATGTATCCGTTGAAGGCCATGAACATGATGGACGGGGAATCCGTACTTGAACTCGTTGCACCCGACATCTGTTCCCGTGAACTGAAGTCCGACGAATACATGCTCATAAATCCGAATACGGGTGAAGTCTACAGGTGGTGCTGCGACGGACATCCGTGCGTAATCTACACGCCGCTTGAAATGCCTTCGGGGTCCCTCCTGAGGAAATGGGTTTCTGAAAATCCGCGTGCAAAGGGAAAAAGAAAAGCGTAAAAAAATCCGGACGGTCTAGGATGGGATATATCCAAAAACGCGCCCGGATTGCATTCATTTTTTCCAGAATGACGGTGAAAAGAACATTATCATCGTGAAGAACTCAAGTCGTCCTGCAAGCATTGCAAAACAGTAGAGCCACTTTACGGCCGGATGAAGCCATGCGTAGTTGCACGAAGGTCCCAGCAGGTTGAATCCCGGACCGACGTTTCCTATCATGCTGATTGCCCCGGAGAACGACGACATTATGTCCACGCCGAAAAGACAGGCTATGAAAGTCGTTATGAAGACCAGAAGCAGATAGAAGAAGAAAAATGCCGTAACCGTCACTCCGATTTCATTCCTGCGAGGTTCGCCGTCTATCCTGAGTGCAAACAC
>CACYBG010000028.1 GCA_902772605.1 uncultured Spirochaetaceae bacterium | reverse complement strand
CAGTTCATCGGTGAAACGAACCTCTTTGAAAGTACCGTCGTAAAGTGCGAGCCGTATCAGGTTCCGGGAAAGGATCAGGAATACATGGTTACCCTGAATACTCCGGCACTTGGAATGCAGGCCCAGCTTACGGGTGAAACGGCAGCAACCAGGGAAGAGGACAAGAACATCCTTGTTACCGATTACGAGCACACCGATGAAGGTCAGAAAATCGCCTTTACAATCAGGCCGGAAAAAATCCGCATTACGACCGAAGAGCCTAAAATCAACGGACGCAAGGATATCAACGTTTTCAAGGGTGTGGTCGAAGAACCGATTTACACCGGATTCCAGTCCAAATTCTATGTGCGTCTGGAAAACGGTACGATAATCAAGGTGTTCAAGCAGCACGTAAACTATCTGGATGACGGTCCTGAAATCGCCTGGAAGGATACCGTCTATGTTTCATGGGCCGCAGAGGACGGATACATCGTCGAGGACATCAATAAATGAAATCAAAGGAAAAAGGAAAAAAGGGACCGAAGCTTTCCGCAGACCTCAAGTTTGCAGCCGGAGCCCGCGCCAGAAAATATAAGAAGCTTAACCCGGGACCGTTTTATGCATGGCCCATGGGGCTTTGGTTTTCGCTGTTCTTCATTGTTCCGATCGTCATAATCGTGGCGTATTCGTTCATGACCCGCGACGTGTACGGAGGTGTCGAACCGAAATTCACGCTCAAGGCCTACGGACAGATGTTCGACCCTGCATACGGAAAGATTTTCCTGCGCACGCTCTGGATATCCGCCCTGTCAAGCTTCATTTCCATCCTGATTGCCCTTCCGTGCGGATATGCAATGGCCAGAAGCCGCCATCAGACGTTTTTCCTGATTCTGGTGGTGATTCCGTTTTTGACCAACAGCATCATACGCATTTTTGCATGGCAGACGATTCTGGGAGAGACAGGACTTTTGAACGGCATACTCAAGCTGTTCTGGAACATCGGACATGGACTCGGATGGACAAAGGCCGCCGAATTCGTTCCGCATAAATTCATGTTCACCCAGGGCGCAATCGTTCTGGTCAGCATCTACATGTACCTGCCGTACGCCATACTCCCGATTTTTACGTCGGTGGACCGCTTCGACTTCAGTCTTCTGGAAGCTGCGAGGGATTTGGGTGCGACCAAGCCACAGTCCATGTTCAAGGTGCTGATTCCCGAAATCAAGAGCGGAATAATAAGCGCATTGATTTTCACGTTCATACCGATTTTCGGCTCCTATACCGTTCCCCAGATGGTCGGCGGAAAGGACAGCTACATGCTCGGAAACATAATCGTCGACCAGGTTCAGAAGGTGAGGAACTGGCCGCTTGCATCTGCATTCAGTCTGGTAATCACCCTGGTTTCCATGGCCGCAATAATGTGGATGCTCGTTTCAAGCAAGAGGGAAGCCAATCTGAAAAAGGTTTCGACCAAGGAAGATGTGGCCGCAAATACGAACACTCCGCTGCTTGCCGGTAGCGATGCCTTGAAAGGAGGAAATAAATGAAATTCAATCCGTTCAGGCTTTTCTCCAGAAAACAGAAGCCGTCCGAACCTGCACGACACGCAAAAAGGGACTGGAAGAAAAAGCAGCGTCCATGGTCTTTTTCAAGGACCGTACTTTGGCTCAGCATACTTTTCCTTTTCATCCCGCTGTTCGTGATAGTGTTCTATTCGTTCAACGAGTCCAAGGATACGACCTTTACGAAATTTTCGTTCGTCTGGTATAAAAAGCTGATTTTTGAAAGCAACGATTTGTGGGCGTCCCTTTTGAACAGCGGCATAATCGCAATACTTTCGTCCCTTACTGCAACCGTTCTGGGAACCCTTGCCGCAATCGGCGTGACATGGCACAAATTCTTCGGTAAGGGCTACATACAGACGACGAGTTTCCTTCCGATGGTCCTGCCTGAGGTAATCATGGGAATTTCCCTTCTGATTTTCTTCAGCGGAATCAAGATGTCGCTCGGATTGGGTACGATTTACATAGCACATACGACGTTCTGCATGCCTTTCGTCTACATGATGGTAAGTGCACGCATAGACGAGTTCGACTATTCCATAATCGAGGCGAGCCACGACCTTGGTGCAAACGAGGTTCAGACTCTGTTCAGGGTCACGCTCCCTGCGATTTTCCCGGGAATAATATCCGGATTCATGATGAGCGTAACCATGTCGCTTGAGGATTATGTAATCACCTTCCTTGTAAGCGGACCAGGAAGCACGACACTTCCGATTTACGTCTACTCTATGATTCGATTCGGTGTCGGTCCCGTAATCAATGCGCTGTCTTTCGTCTTGATTCTGGCAATCTGCACCCTTACGATACTTTTGAGGAACGGACTGAAATCCTTCGCCTCATCTAGATAGGGCAATCCATAAAAACGGATGAATGGGTCTGAAACAGGACCTTTTCCATTAACCTGATTTTCCGACTTCCGTTTGCGTCCGGCAGGCTCCGTTTCGGACTGTCGGAATCATATGATTTTAGGAGGGTGACATTATGAAAAAATGCGTCACCGTTTTTGCAGCCGGAGCACTCATCTGTGCCGCTGCCATGGGTCTTTCATCATGTACTGCTGATGACGGAAAGACTTTGTACCTTTACAACTGGACCTATTACACTCCGGATGAGGTCCTTCGCGATTTCGAAAAGGAATTCGACTGCAAGGTGAAGGTTGACAGTTATGCTTCGAACGAGGAGATGTATGCAAAACTCCGCGCCGGTGCAAAAGGCTACGACATCGTGGTTCCTTCCCAGGATTACGTTTCAATCATGATGAAGCAGGGCATGTTTGCAGAAATAGATCAGTCTAAATTCACCAACAGGGGAAACATAAATCCGGCCGTCCTTCAGAAGGCGAGCTATGATCCTGAAATGAAATATGCAGTGCCGTACTATTTCGGTGCCGCAGGAATTTCCGTAAACAAGGAATTCGTCAACTGGACCGATTATGCAAGGGACTGGGGGATTTTTTCAGACAGTCGTTTTGCAGATCATGCAACCATGATGGACGACATGAGGGAAGTCATCGGGGATGCGCTCGCACACAAGGGATACGATGTCAACAGCCTGAACGAGTCCGAACTGGATGCCGCTTCCGACATGATAGAAAAGGAGTGGAAGCCGAATCTCGTCAAATTCGATGCGGAAAGTTTCGGAAAATCTTTTGCTTCCGGTGAATTCTGGCTTTGTCATGGATATGCAGAGGTGATTTACGGAGAAGTTCCCGAGGAAAAATGGGACGATACGATTGATTTCTTCATCCCCGAAGAGGGTGGTGCGTCATATCTTGACAGCATGTGCATACTAAAGGATTCAAAGCATGTGGAGCTTGCAAGCGAGTTCATCAACTACATCCACCGTCCTGAAGTGTACGCAAAATTCCTGGATGCATTCAGCTTTCCGTGCTTCGTAAACCTCCAGGCCGAAAAATACATGACCAAAAAGCCGATGTATAAGGCCAGCCAGCTTGAAAACTGTACGCTCAAGGTTGATTTGGGCGACGGACTCGATAAATACAACGAACGCTGGCAGAAGATTCGTTTTACTGATTAAT
>CACYBG010000027.1 GCA_902772605.1 uncultured Spirochaetaceae bacterium | reverse complement strand
GCTGGTTGTGTTTATGGCGACAGTCTGACCGTTTGTTGCAGGGGTTGTGTTTGCAACCGTGGTCTGAGTGGTCGTCGGGGTTTCGATTCTTGTGTTTGCAACGACTGTTGTTGCCACTGTTGTAGAGGTCGCCGGTTTTTCTTCTATATTAGTTACCGTAAACGGTCTTTCTTCAATACGGGTGTCAGTCTGGCGTGTTGTCGGAGTCGTATTTTTTACGGTGCTTTCAACAATCGGCTTTTCTTCGACCACAACCTTGGCAATCGTATCTGTTGAGGATGAGCCCTTATTTGCAGTCTCCTGAATTTCAGTCGTCGAACGATTATCAGTCTTACCGGCATTGGCAATCAACTGATAGTCGCTGACCATAATCGGATCGGTATTGCTGAAATTCGCTTCCGGCAGATGAAGTTGGGCAAGAAGTCCCGGGAGTTCCTGAACCAAAGTTGCCGTATCATCAAGTGAAGCATATCGGTCGGTCGGAACACGCTGATACGCAGCATCATTCACAACAACCGCATCAGGACGCAGAACGGTTGAAGAATCTGTCATATCGGCAAGCTGATTCAACAAACTGGCAGAGTCGTTATCAATCCTATCAGAAGAATTGGAATCGGAAGTTACGAAACCACGTTCATCTTCACGAGTATTTTTTGCAAGCGGCTCGAGCGAACCGTCATTGACTATGCCCGATACATATTCACCGCGGTCCCACTTTGTCAATGTAAGCCTGTCGGAAAGCGAATATCCCCTACCGACGGTTTCTTCAAATGCGCCCAAATACCTATATTCATTTGCAAGTGCAGGATTTTTATTGCGGACGATATCAAACGCCCTGTCACACTCGGCAAAATCTTCAAGTTCATACTGACATCGCGCAACACCCAAAAGCGCCAAATCATTTTCGGGATCCTTTTCCAGAACCTGCCTGTACCACTCCAATGCGATTTTATACTGCTTGCGGGCAAAATAAACGTTGGCGGTATTCAAAAGCGACGGAAGATAGCCCAAACGACGCGCCCTCTTGAACTGGTCGTCAGCCTCAACAAAAAGACCGTACTGACCGTAGAGGATTCCCAATTCATTGCGGAGTTCAACGGTATCGTTTAAGGCAAGCTGAGCCTGATACTTCTGGACGACGGGAGAAATTTCCTTTGCAATCCACTCATCCATACTGTGCTGGAAAAGCCTTGTAACGACAGTCTTATCCGGCAGCGTGAAATTCGCACTTGCACCGGGGACGCTTACAGGTTCATAGAGCTTCCAACAGTCTTCCATGGCATAGAACATGCGGTCAGATTCATCCGTAGTTCCCCATTCCCTTGCACCGACCTTCCAAGCACGGGCAAAACCTTCATCAGTAAGGGTGATTTCCAATGGAATCCAAGCCCTTCCGTCTCCGGTCAAGTCAAAGATATTGGAAGTGTTCATCATGGACTGACCGGCTTCTTTCATGGTCATGCCGGAATCAAATGCAATGAAGATATGCCCCGGAATGGTTATGAATCCGGTCTTGATACCGACAGCTTCAAAAAGCGAACAGACCAAAATGGAGATGTCGTCACAGTCACCTCCACGATACGTCAAGGTTTGATACGGGAACTGCAAAAAGTCGATTGTTGCACCGCCGATATTATCAGAGTACGCAGATGCCGGGTCGATAACGTAATTCAATCCGAACTGATCAAGGGTTTCAAAAATACCCATGGCGTACTGGATGTTCTGAGAAATTCCCGTGTAAGTGTTTCCGAATGATTCCGGCCTTGCATTTTCACGGACAATCGAACTTACATATTTTGAGAACCAGAGTGCAGCAGGATCCTTTGATGAAACGAAAACTGCAGCGCGACGGTCATCTTCCCAGCTCATGGAGTTTCGTCCATAAACCGGAACGACCATTCCGATTTCCTTTTTCTTTTTCTGTCCCAGATAAGTATATTCGATTATGACGGATGCTTCAGTATCAGTCTTTTCGGTCAAGTCCAACATGCGTTCGTTGAAAAAAGCCGTCAGTTCAGCATCAATCGTTTCACCGCTTTCAAGCCTGGCGATTTTTGCACAGACGTTGGGCTGATTCATGTACTGACTCTGATAGAACGATACTGTTACATCTTCAATCTTTGAATCTTCCTGATTGGTGATTCCGATGGTCGCAAATGCATTTTTCTGATACCAGGAATACAGGACAGGGAAAACCGGGAGCATCTCGTTGGTTTTAACCTTGACCCTGCTGGTATTGGTCATTGCTTCCGTCAGATTGAGGGTAAGCGCCGCACTAGCACCCACATCGGTAAGCATAGGGGTAGGAGTCGCCACATAATGATTTGCAGTCGCACCGGCTTCAACCGAAACGACCGGATTCAATCTGTATGTAAACGAAACGCTCAATCCACCTGACGGACCTGTAACCATTCCATCAGATTTCATGCCCATATACGCACCGATCTGAGCACTCAGGTTCAAACCGCATCTGTCGTTGAATTTAAAGTGATAGCCCGCACCGACGCTTGCATTCAGCATGTCTACTGAAGAAACGTTGGGGATATTAAGCTTTTTGTAATCACCTTCGAGGAAGAAATCAAGGCTGTCACCCTTGCGATACGTAAGTTTTGCTCCGACTCCGAAATCATAATCAAATCCTGATTGGGAACCGAATGCCTTGGATGCACTTGGGATGATTGTCAAAAGGACATTGTCGTTACTCCAAATCGGGAATGTGCCGAGGCAGACCATCATTCCTGTAGCGATGAGGCGTTTTTTCTGAGACTTTTTATTTACGTTCCTAAATTTTTTAGATGACCTCTTCACTTTCAATCCTCCAAATGTCCCAAGACACGATTCAACCCCTTCAAGGCAGTCGAATTGGTAGGCTCCAAAGTAAGCGCCCTTTCATACCAAAGTTTTGCATCGGCATAACGCAACTGAACCACGCAAATGTTTCCCAAATTGTTCATTGCAGCAACAGAACCCATTGAGGCAGCCTTTTCATAAACCGGTATGGCGCTTGAATAAATGCCGGCACGAACATAAAGCAGTCCAAGCTTGTTCAAGAGTTCAACGCTCATACCCTTTTCCTTAATCTGATACTGGATGGCGGCAATCTGCGGTCCATATTCAGTCGTTATGTAGCGTGACATGTCGATTTCAACGGCAGCATTCAAAACTGCTTCCAAAGGTTTTTCAACGGAACCCGAACCGCTCTGGAATGTAACAGGAGGATAAACCGACCATCCGTCCTGAATCATGTAGATGGTTTCATCCTCATCGTTTTCCGCAGCCTGCATGATTTCATGGATTGCGTTATACCAGCTGTTTACAAATCCTTCCTTTAACGTAGACATGGAAACGGGAATCCAAACGTTCTCGTCCAGGATTATCGCACGGTCAGTTCCATCGAGCATGGAGCCGATCTTTGATTCAGCCTGCTTACTGTCGATAAGAACGATGAAATCATCTTTAAGCGGAATGAACCCTGATTCAATGCCGGCAGCCTCAAGCAATGCCATGTACAGAACGCCAAGGTCATCCACATCACCGGATTTATAGAGCATGGTCTGGAACGGATACTGGATGTAGTCCAAAAGCTCACCGTCCATGTGATATTCTGCATATGGAGTCGAGTTGTCCGGCTTACATTCGATTCCATTCAGCCTCATCCCTTCAAAAAGGTACATAGCGAACTGAAGGTTACGGTTTAAACCTGAACGCAGATAGTTTCTTCCGACACCGACCAGATATTTTTCCAATTCCTGAACCTGGCTTGCCTTAGGCTGGATGTAAGCGGCAAGGATTGACGGATCCATCCAACGCACCTGGTTCCTGTTGTACACGGAAATGATTACCGATTCGATGGTCTTCATCTTTTTTCCGAGCAGCTCGTACTCAATGACGACTTCGCACGGAATGTCTCCCGATTCGCTGAACTGCATCATCTTTTCGCTGAAATCGGCACACAGAGGAACATCAACGGTCTGTCCCTTGTATATGAGGCCAAGCTCTCCGCACATGAAATCTGATGACGTAAATCCGTCTGCACGGAAACTGACCTTTACGTTCTTTATTTCCGCAGATTCCCTGTTCGTTATGTAAAGCGTTCCGAACGGATTTTCCTTGTACATGGAATAAATCAACGGGAATACCTTGTCATCCTGCTCGACGCTTACACCAAGGCGATGGGCGATTTTTTCGGTATCCATCTTGACCTTGAGGGAAAGTCCACCGCTAAGCCCCGCAAGTCCAGGCTCACCGAACCATGACGTAGACTGATAGTTGAACCACGTTACGTTCAGACCCAACGACAGATTCGGATTAAGTCGGACATAGAAATCACCGTAAGCCTTGTACCATGGAGCAACCATCGAACGGATGGAACCGCCGACATCGTTTATTCCGACTGCAACTCCGAAAGCCAATCCTCCGCCGACTTCAAACCTGGAACCGGGATATCCGAAGAAATCAACCCTTGCACCGACGGGAAAAAAGAGCATGACTGGACTAACGCCTTTTTCAAGCTCGGAAAAATTCTTTTTAGGCATGACAAATCCACCCAGGGACAAACCCAGGTTCATGAATTTGTTCACGTTTATTCCGGTATCAAAAAAAGCGTCAAAACCAATGGGGTCGTAGCATTTTTCAGCAGAGAGAAAAGGAACCATCACACCGGGAGTCAGCTCGAACGAAATTTCGTATGCTGATGCCGGCACAATCAGAAAGAGGCCTAATCCTAAGAACAGTCCCAAAACCTTCCCTTTTTTTTCAAGGGAAAATTTTTCCAATAAAAAACCTATCAATATTTCCCACTTTTTTCCATAGACCATGTAAAATCCTCCGTGGCTGCGGAATCCCAAGCCGGCCATCAAAGAAAATCATCACGACCATCAACTTTTATTAATGGACACCCTAAAAGCTTTCGTTTTCAGATGTGCTTTGAAAATGACATTATGTATACCTAAATACTAGGTAAATCCATCAGTTGACAAACCACCCATTGTTTATCAAACTGCACTAATTATCGAACGACTTGCCGAACTTGTCTACTACCAGATTGGGTAGTTTTATATAAATTCGTAAGAATTTTGGAGTTTTTTGAGTAAATTTTGCCTTTTTTTCCACTACCCACTGTTTGACAAGCCCTTATGCGTACCAGTAAAATAGAAGTAAAAAGGGAGTCGAACGTGCTTTCTGCAGGTCTTCGGGCGAAAAAAGTCTGAAAATCAGCAGGATTCGGTGCAAAACGGTATTCCCGCAGAGGTTGTATGTCGCAGAAAAACAGTGAACTCACAATATCCACAACATCGCAGTACATAAATCCAACGAAGGCCTGGTCAGCACTTTCAAAGGCCAGACAGGACAGGATTCCGGTGTACATCTGCGGCATGTCAACCTACGGAAAGACCGAATTGATAAATCAGTTCTTTGAAGGGAAAAATTTCGTCTATTATTCTGCAAGGACGGAAGATGAGTCAAACCTTTCAAATTTCTCTCAGAACATCAATGAAAGAAGGAAAAATCCTATTCCGGTCGTTTTCGATGACATTCAGTTTTTTGACGATGAGGAAAAACGATTCCAAATCCTGACGATTTCTTCCCGCAGCGATGTATGGCCGATTTTCGTCGCACGTCCACTGTCACTGGACTGGATGATTCCGTTCGTGACTACCCATAAAATCGTCATCATAACGGAAGACGACCTTGCCCTTACCGACGAACAGATTGCAAATTACTTTCAGGAACAGGGCATTCCACTCTCTCCGGAAAAACTGGACGAATTGCAGGATTTCATCCGCGGAAACCCGTATGCAGTAAAACTTTCCGAGGCACATATCAAGAAAACCGGCGACCCGGACAAACTGATTCCGTTTCTGAAAACCGTTTTCCAGGAATTCATGAAACACAGCGTAACCAAATTCTGGTCAAAGGATTTCATTGATTTTTTCACCACGCTTTCGATTGTAAACAGCTTTACGGTTGAACTTGCAGAAGTGATTACGGGAAATCATGCCGCTCAACAGCTGATAAACAGGGCTTGCAGCATAGCGAACTTTCTTTTAAGGGAAGAAGACATATACACGTTCCGTCGCATTCCGCTCGAAGGATTCAGGAAACAGGCGGAAGATTCGTTTACCAAGCAGGAAATCGCGGAATTTCAGATAAAGGCTGCAAAATGGCATGAGGAGCACAACAATTTCGATGAAGCTGTCGACCTGTATGCAAAAGCCGACTGCAAGAAAGGAATCAAGAACGTACTCATACTGAACGCAAGGCAGAATCCAAGCAACGGATACTACACCGCCCTTTCCAAATATTATTTCAGTCTGACTGAAAGCGAAATAGAAAGCAACATCGTGCTGATGACCGCCATGAGTATGGTTTGCGCCATGAGCTTTAAAATAGAAGAAAGTGATCGTTGGCTCGAAAAAATCAGGGAAAAGGCCAAGACGCTGGAAGGAAAGGAAAAAAGTGAAGCAAAAAAATGGATTGCCTATCTGGAAATCGCTTTGCCGCACCACAAAAGTGAAAACATACTTGCAACCATAAAAAATCTGGCTTCGGTGCTTACGTCAAAGGAACTCAAGCTTCCGGAATTCTGCGTGACAAGCAATCTGCCGTCCGTAATGAACGGTGGTATCGATTTCTGCCAATGGTCGATCAAGGACCGGAGTATTGCAACGCTTTACGGAAAGATTCTTTATCTGGCATTGGGTAAAAACGGTAAGCCGATTGTAAACCTGGCACTTGCAGAATCTCTTTTTGAAAAGGCGTGGGATGATACGGAAGTCCTTTCGCTCATGAACAGAGGACTGCTCGAAGCGCAAATCGAAAACAATCTGGAAATGGAATTCGTTGCAACCGGACTCTTAATCAGGTTCTACTATTCAATAGGACAGTCCAAAATCGCACAGCTTCAGTTCAAGTCATTCGAACAGAAATGCCGCTCATCAAAAAGCAGGAAGTTTTATCCGAATCTGATGGCCCTCAGGTGCCGCATGGATTTATACGAAGGCTATTCTGAAGGCATTGATTTATGGATGAAAAAATATGCGCCCGATGAAACCAAGGAAATGGTTGCCATGTTGCGCTATCAGTATCTGACGAAAATCAGGTGCTACATCAGGGAAAACAAGATGACGGAAGCGTTCGCCCTGATTGAAAAAATGAAATGGTATGCAAATCAGTACCACAGGACCTACATAAAAATCGAATGCATGGTTCTTTCCGCCATAGTTCTTTTCGGACTTGAAAACGACAACTGGCGCAAGGAATTGACCGATGCACTTGAAGCGACCAGAAAATTTCAGTTCGTAAGGATAATAAGCGACGAAGGTCCGTTGGTCCTGCCACTCTTGAACACTCTTCAGGAAGAATACCGGCAGAAGGAAAAAGAAAAGGAGAAGGAAAACTCCGGTGCAAAAAAGACTCATGACCACTCGCATTTAAGCGATGAACACAAGTGGTTCCTGACCGTCATAAGGCTTACCGAAAGGATGAGTCTGCTGTATCCGACGTACCATTCAAGCGTAAGTTCCCGGCACATCAATTTTTCCGACAACGCCCGCACCATTCTCGTTTTGCAGATGCAGGGACTTTCAGCCGCCAAGATTGCAGAAAAAACGGGCATCAGCTACGAAAATGTCCGTTACCACATCAAGCAGAACTACAAGAAACTGGGCGTAAACTCAAAGACCGAAGCCATAATCGCCGCACGCAAATTGGGAATACTGTAAGGCTGAATGGCGAGTTTATTG
>CACYBG010000026.1 GCA_902772605.1 uncultured Spirochaetaceae bacterium | reverse complement strand
GGATTCGGACCTACGAAGGACGAGCCAACAGATTTACAGTCTGCCCCCTTTGACCACTCGGGAAACTCCCCATTGCCAACCAATTGCTTGGTAAGCTAAGCCGCCACAGGGACTCGAACCTTGGACCCCGAGATTACAAATCACGTGCTCTACCAACTGAGCTATAGCGGCTTGTTTTGTTTGTCGCCTTTTGAATCAGCGATGGTTTTAATATATAACATTCAGATGTTTATGTCAACAGCGATTTCAAAAAAATATGAAAAATTTTTATTTTTTTTTCGCTTGTTTTCCAGTCTAATCATCTTCCGGTCGAATCATCTTTTTTTTCGACCGCTTTTTTGCCTGACGGTTTTTTGATGAGCCGTTCGTACAGCGGAATGTACCTGGTCTGTATCACCTGCCTCCATGAAAATTTTTCCCTGACGTTTTCAGCCGTGTGTGAAATCATCTTGGCGAAAAGATCCACCCCCGACCTCTCCTTTATCATTATGAGTGATTCGAGTATGGATGCGAGTTCTTCCGGCGTGTTCTGCTTGTATAGGAATCCGGTCTCCTCGTCTATTATCTTGCAAAGTCCGCCTGTTGCATGTGCCACCGGTATGGTGCCGAAAATCTGCGCTATCAGGTCTTCAAGTCCGCACGGTTCGAAGTAGCTCGGAAAAATCGCCATGTCTGCTGAAGCCATGCATAGTCTTGAAAGGAACCTGTCGTATCCCCTGAAATAGATGCACTTTCCCTCATGCTTTAGCGCAATCTGAAGGAGTTCCCTTTCAAGTTCCGGCTGACCCTGCCCTATGAATATGAATCTTGCGGGAAGCCCCTTTTCCAGTATCCTGTCTGCGGCCTCGGTAAGGACAGTGATTCCCTTCTGCCAGACGACCCTTCCGTGATACGCGATGTAGGCAAGGTCCGTTCCCGGTTCTTCCCTTATGTAACCGTAAGTTTCGATTCCCCTGAACGTTGATGAGTCGACGGCCTTTTCGCATGCGAATTTTTCAAGCAGGTATTCCCTGCACATGTACTTTCCGTCCAGGTCTCCTGATTCAGGGTCGTATTCGTACGGAAGGAGTGACGCCTTCCTGTCCGTGGGCTTGTATTTTGAAATGTCTATTCCGTTCGTTATGCCGATTATCTCCGTACCCCTTTCGCGGAATATGCCTGAAAGCCCCGCAGTGTCGGTTTCATCGTTGAGGATTTCCTCCGCATACTGAGGTGATACCGTAGTGAGGCATGCGGATTTTTCGGCAAGCAGGAATGGCTCGACCCTCTCCCCGTTCAGTCCGTATGAAAGTTCTTCCGCAGGAAGTCCCGTATAGTTTTCCGCTTCTCCGATGGAACCGAAGTCATGGTGGTACCCGGGACCGGCATTGTGGATGGTGACCACGCATCCCGTCCTTGCATACGTCCTTGCGGCTGCATTCCTCCTTTTCCTTTCGAAGTCGATGAATGTCGGGACCATTGCGGTTGCCGCGTCCTGACAGTGGATTATGTCCGGTCGTTCAGATTTTCCGCATGAATGCAGGATTCCGTATTCCACGACGGATTTCTGGAAAATGACGTTCATGAGCAGGAAGTCCCTGTGTCCGCTTCCGTGCCTGTTGTGCGGATTCAAGGCTTCCTCTTCCTTCGTGTACGTGTAGACAGCCTGTTTTTCGCTGAAGCAGGGGTTTTTGACGAGTATGATTTCAACTCCGTTCAGAAATCCCCTTGAAAACGAAACCTCGTGCTTCCGTCCGCATGAATATACGGATATGCTTTCCTTCCATTTTTCAGTGAAGTCCTTGAGTAGGGAAATGTCGGTGCAGCCGTACATGGGGATGAATGCAACCACCCTGTGTCCGAGTGCCGCCAGCGTTTCTGAGAGCGAACATGAAACGTTCTTCACTCCACCGGCTTCGGCAATCCCGGCATATTCCCTTGTTACCATCCAGATGTTCATGTTACCTGCTTGCAAGATCCGGCCTCAGGACCTGTGCACCGTTGATGTATGCCGGTGATGTGGGTGTCGATGCATCCATGTATGCCGTAACCATGACCCTGACGACCTTTGACGGCATGCCCCTTATGACCGCTTCCTGTGAAGTGAACAGCGGAATCCTTGAGGTGTCTATGCCTGTGTCCGACTTCCTGAGTGCCATAGCTGGATTCATTTCATCCAGGTCCGGCGTGAGCGTAAACTGTATGTTCACTATGTCGTCTGCGGAAAGCTTGTTTTTGCTGAACAGCATGCCGCACAGTTCGGCAACGTTTTCCGTTATCGATTCAGGGGTGTTTTCGGCGCATGTCGCCCCCCTTATGCTGCGCAGTATTCTTTCACCCATGTTATCCTCCGTGTTGGTGTCATGATTGTGTATGAGGCCGTTTCAGACCTGATGGTTCGGGAATCCAATCCCCCGTTTTCGGGTACCGGTTCCCGTGGATTCTTTTTTTTAATGCGGTCCGTCCGTTTTCCGTCACTGGATCTGTATGAGCTTGTCCATGACCCCGGAAAGGTTCCCTGACTTGGAGAAGTCGTTGAACTTCGGATATTTTTCAAGCAGAGTTGCAAACTGTTCGAGCTGCTTCATGCTGTTCTCCAGCTGGAGTATTGAATCCGCCTGGCCTGACGCCTTTTCCCTGATTATTTCATTCAGCGTTTCCAGGTATTTTTCATGGGCTTCCCTTGAAAGCTCGTAGGCCTTGACATCTGGAATCCTGTTTCCGGAAACTTCCACGGAATCGATTTCTATGCCGTCGAATTCCCCAAGCCTGGGCGAAAGTATCCTCTCAACCTGCCGGCCTGAAAGTACCGTCGCATTCAGGAGGGTGTCCTTCTTGCCGTTTCTGATGAAATCCTCGGCAATCATGTTTGCGGCGACCAGGGACTTCTGCCTAAGGTATTCGTCCAGGCTTTCCTCGCTGTTTTCGATTGACTTGGACTTAACGAGTTCATGAATCTTTTCCGGTGAGACTGAAAAGACCGTCTTTACCGTGATGTTGTATGAGAAGTCCGGCTTCGGGGTCATGAATGCGGAGTAAATCTCTGCGGACGGAAGCGTTCCCGATACGTTCTGTACGTATGAGTGCTCCTTCAGGTCGAACTGGCTCAGGCTTACGTTCGTCGGAAGCAGCCTTTCCCATCTCCAGAGGAATTTTCCGTACTGTATGGGTTCAGGATAGAGTCCCCCGGTCTTGGTCGTCATTACGGCGCATTTTCCGGGCTTTACGTAGAATGAAATCCATCCGATGAAGAATATCACGGCTGCAAATATGGCCAGAACGATAACGTTTGCAAAAAATCTTTTAACTTTCATTGAAAATTCCCCGGGGCTTACGGTTTTTACGCCGGATGTCCGCCCCGCAATCCTCCCTTGCAATCAGTAGACTTCCACAACTCGTCCGATTATATTATAATTTCAATGCTTATAGAAGACCTGGACGGTTGGAAAACATGGGAAAAAAGACGCAAGCACAGAAACAGCAGAGGAAAAAACGGACTCTCCTACTTTACAGCCTGATTACCAGGTCCATACTCTTCATATTCCTTTTGGTCCTGACCGTATTCATCCTCTACCTTACCGGCAATTTCAGGAGCTTCCTCGACAGCACTCAGAGGTATCTGCTCAAGGTCTGTTCCGTAAGCTGCGTGATGCAGGGCATACTGTGCATTTTCGGATTGGTCCTCAGCATCATGATGTTTGCTGTTACGCTGAATGCAAAGTACTGGCTGCATTTTTTCATAGACCTGATTCTTCTGGCTCTTGCCGTTGCAGGATTCGTACTGATGTATGCGGTGGCCTTCGTTTCATCCGGCATATAAGGGCCCCCTGATTTAATGCACGAAGCATTAATTAATTGGAAGTTATCGGCAATTTCTCATAATTCTTTGGCTGTGTCCGTAAAAACTGTTGCCGTTAACGCCTTGCATCAGTTTTTTTTCCTGTTCCTTCCGTATCGGGCCGTTACGCTGGAAATTGGTGCGAACACAAGGAATGATGCACCCTTCGCACTGACCGAAACGGGAGACTTTTCCTCAAAGCTTTTCCTTGAAATCCTGTTCGAAAGGCTCGGCATGCCGCTTTTCCTCATCGCCCCGCTTCCCCATTCAAGACCTTCGCTTTCAATCGACCCGCATCCGTAGCATCCTGCAGTCCTTGCTATTGAGACGCAGTCTGACGGTGAAAGCCCGTCGAGTTCAACCGACCATCCGTCACCCAGCCATATGGCGGCCTGTTTTCCGCACAGCCATACGTTTGCGTGTACGTCGGTGGAAAAAGTCTCGTAAATCCCTATGAAATGGTCTGCACGTCCTCCGTTCCCGCCTATCAGGGTAATAAGGTCGGCATCGGATTTTCTTCTGGACGCACATTCCAAAAGTCCCAGTTCCGTATCCGAAAGGTCCTTGTCTGCCGGGCTTATGAGTTTTCTTGCATCGCCGTATCGGTCAAGGAGGGACCTGTCCTCCAGACTGTCCATGTCTCCGATGATGACGTCGGGCCTGAATGAATCCGCACCGAAAAATCCTGCGAACCCGTCAAGCGTATCCAGTCCCGAATCTGCGGCGACCGTGAACGACGGAGGTCCCATGCGGGAAAAATATGATTCGGTTTCATCTGGCGCAGGCGATTCTCCTCCAATAAACAGAACGATGTGCATAGCTATTTCCACCTTTTGGTGATATAATTCCACACCATGAATTCAATTGCAATACCTCAAGAACTGAAAAAGGTCAACGAGATTTTTACGGAAAACGGCTTCAAGGCATACCTTGTGGGTGGAGCCGTAAGGGATATCCTCAGGAATAAGGAGGGGCACGACTGGGACATCGCCACGGACGCCACTCCTCAGCAGGTCATGAAGATTTTCCGCAGGGTCATACCTACGGGAATCGCCCACGGAACGGTAACGATACACATACTTGGCAAGGAAATCGAGACAACGACTTTCAGGACGGACGGAAGCTACTCCGACGGAAGGCATCCCGACAGCATCGAATATGCCGCAACCATAGAGGAGGACCTTTCCAGAAGGGATTTCACCATCAATGCCATTGCCGCTGACCTGGGGGACGGACATCTGGTGGATCCGTTCGGCGGTCAGGATGACATAAGGAGACGTCTGATAAGGACCGTCGGATCTCCTTTGGACAGGTTCGGAGAGGATGGACTCAGGCCCGTGCGTGCGGTGCGTTTTGCGGGGCAGCTCGGGTTCGACATAGACCCTGAGACCTACAGGGCGCTCCACAATCCTGCCGTGCTTCAGAAGACTGCATCCATTTCGGTGGAAAGGTTCCGGGACGAATGGTGCAAGATGATGGCCCTCGATAAGCCGAGCATATGCCTGAAGCTTCTGGAGAAGACTGGAATCATGGACATATTCATTCCTGAGTTCAGGATGTGCCGCGGATGCAGTCAGAGCGACGCCAGGGGATACCATGACTTTGACGTTGCGGACCACATATTCCATGCCGTCGACGGTGCTCCCAAGGAAAACCTGGCAATCAGGCTTGCCGCATTCTATCACGACATAGGGAAGCCCCAGACCAGAACCGTTGCAGAGTTGGACGGACTTCCCATAATACATTTCCATGGGCATGAAGTCGTGTCGGCTGAAACTGCATCCAGGTCCCTGGTACACCTTCGCTTCCCGAACGAGACAGTAAGGAAGGTCGTACATCTGGTCCGCGAGCACATGTTCCGCTACGAAAGCTGCTGGAGCGATGCGGCCGTAAGAAGGTTCATAATCCGCGTGGGGCTGGACAGCTTCGAAGACCTTATCGCACTGCACGTTGCAGACATATACGGAAAGCATGCGTCTCCGCTGGTCGAAGGAAGCCCTGAATGGAACCTGATTGCCGAACTGAAGTCCCGCGTTGAAAAATGCGTGGAATCAAGGGATGCGCTTAGCCTGAAGGATCTTTGCGTAACGGGGAACGACCTGAAGGAAATGGGCATTCCTGCTGGAAAACACCTGGGTGAAATATTGAAGGAGCTTTTTGAAACCGTAACGGAATCGCCTGAAATGAACGACAGGGATAAACTGCTTTCCCTTGCAGTGAACATCTGGAAAGAAAGGTTCTGCTGCGACTGACCGGATTTCCGTCTATTTCAGTCGGCGGGCGTTTCATCGGGCTTCACGGAATTTTTTCGACCGGCATCCTTCGCAAGCTTCCTTATGCACAGGAGGCAGGTGGGCGTGATGTACAGCGTTGCGGAAATCCACGCCGTCTGGTCGCATATGCATATTGCGTCGAAGCCGAATTTTGGTACCAGTCCGAAGCTTACTGCGCACCTTGCGGCCATCTCTGTGATTCCGGAGAATATCGCAAGTCCGGAATGTCCGAGTCCCTGGGTGGTCATCCTCATTGTGTTGAGGAATCCCAGGATCCAGTAGAAGAATCCGAGGAAGAAGACGTATCGTCCGGCGGCATCCGTTACTCCACCGTCACCTTCCCGGACGAAAAGCGACGAAAGGTTCCTTCCGAAGAAAATCAGGATGAGACCTGCTGCAAGTCCGTACATCGATCCTATCAGGACTCCCGTCCAAAGCCCCTTCCTTATCCTGCCGAATTTTCCTGCACCGTAGTTCTGGCTTGCGAATGTCGATACCCCCGTTGCAAGCGCATCGAAAGGGCACATCGCGAACTGCTTGAGCTTGGAGCCTGCCGTAAATGCCGAGATGTACATGCTTCCAAGAGAATTGTTTGAGGACTGCATTACCATGCTTCCGATTGCCGTTATGGAATACTGTAATCCGGTGGGAATGCCCGTTCCGAGAAGCGTCCCGAACTTCTTGACGTTCCATTCGGCATCCTCCCTCCTCAACCTAAGGACTTCATGCCGACGGAGGACCGTAATAAGACAGAGTATTCCGCTCAGAGCCTGTGACAGGACGGTTGCAGCTGCGGCTCCCGTGCATCCCCAGCCGAATGCGATTATGAAAAGCAGGTCCAGGGCTATGTTGGTTCCGGCGGATATTATCAGGAACACGAACGGAGTCTTTGCGTCGCCCACCGCCCTGAGTATTCCGGCCAGATAGTTGTAGAGTATCGTGAAAGGAATGCCCAGGAATATGACGAGTATGTAGCCGTGTGCGTTTCCGAATATGTCGCTTGGAGTCTTAAGCATGTTCAGTATCTGCGGGCTCAGAATAGAGCATGATATGGAGAGGACTGCCGCAAAGAATGCTGAAAGGATTGCTCCCAGGAATATGAAGTTCCTCATGGACTTGAAGTCTCTTGCCCCGAAATTCTGTGCGACCGGTATGGAAAATCCCGTGCAGATTCCGATGCAGAAGCCCAAAACCAGAAACTGTACTGAAGTCGTGGCACCGACCGCCGCAAGGCTGTCAGAACCGAGGTACCTTCCGACTATCGCTGCATCGAACATGTTGTATGTCTGCTGAAACAGGTTTCCAAGCAGAAGTGGAATCGAGAACCTGACTATGAGTTTCAGAGGATTTCCCTCTGTCATGTCCTGCGTCATTTTGTTTCCTGTGTGGGAGGCATTTTATAGGACGGCGACAGTCCATTGCCCAGTTTGCATCGGACGGACTGCCGTTCATTCGCAGTGCAGTTTCCCTAGATGACCATGTTCATTGCGGCGCGGACTTCTTCAAGCGTCTTGACTGCAATTTCCCGTGCCTTTTCGGCTCCATCAGAGAGAACCTTCCTTATGTAGTCCGGGTTCTTCTCAAGTTCAGCCCTCTTTTGGCGGAGAGGCCTGAGTTCTTCATTGAGTGCCTCCGTCAGGATCGACTTGAGCATTCCGCCGCCACCGTCGCCTATGCGTTCTGCAATCGCTTCGGGATCGTCCTTAGTGCAGAGTGAAATCAGCATGAGCAGGTTTGCGACTTCCGGCCTGTTGACAGGGTCGTACGTTATGTGGCGTTCCTGATCGGTCTTAGCCTTCTTTATGAGTTTGGCGGTTTCGTCTTCGGTTGCACTGAGCATGATTGCGTTTCCGCGGCTCTTGCTCATCTTCTGGCTTCCGTCAAGTCCAAGGATGCTGGGCGTCTTTGAAAGGAGTGCCTGAGGCTCGGGAAATACTCCGTCTCGTCCGGCACAGAATTTTTCGTTGAACCTGCGTGCAATAGTGCGGGTCAGTTCAAGATGCGGAAGCTGATCCTTTCCGACCGGAACGACGTTGCCCTTGCAGAACAGGATGTCGCACGCCTGATGTATCGGATACGTGTACATTCCTGCGTTTACGTTCTTAAGCCCTGCACTCTGGATTTCCTCCTTGACGGTAGGGTTCCTTGAAAGCTCCGCATTGCTTACCAAAGTCAGGAACGGAAGCATCAGCTGGTTGCATTCCGGAACGTAGCTGTGGGGATAGATTATGACGTTGTCCCCCGGTTCTATTCCGGCTGCAAGGTAGTCTATTACAAGCTGCTTTGTGTTCTGGCTGATTTCCTGGAAGGCGTCGTGGTCCGTGAGGACCTGATAGTCGGCAATCAGTATCATTGTGGGGACGCCCATCCTTGAGAGCCGGACCCTGTTCTGTAGGGATCCGAAATAGTGTCCGATGTGCAGCCTTCCGGTCGGTCTGTCGCCGGTAAGGACCCTGTATTTTTTCGGGTTGACCGAAATGTCTTCCTCAATCTTACGGCTGCGCTCAACGGCCGCCGCAAATGTCCTGTTTGAATCGTAATCTAAGTCTGCCATAATTGCTGAGTGTAGCATAAATCCTTTGTCATAGGCAAGGGATGGAATTTTTTCGCTTCTTGCAGTTCATCCGGCGTCCGCATCCTCCGCTCCTTGAAATCATCCGTGATGGCGTATAGAATTGATTCCATGAACGTTCACATTTTGGAAATGCCCCTTGATTTCGGGGCTAGCAGACACGGATCGGACATGGGGCCGTCCGCCATCAGGCTTGCAGGAATAAAGGAAAAGCTCGAGACCCTTGGACACAGGACTTTCGAGCACGTAAACATTTTCAGCCCGTCCTCGCAGGAATATGAGGATCCGGGAAATCCACGGGCGAAATTCCTTCCGCAGATCGTAAGGGCGTGTACCGGACTTGCTGCGGAAGTCGAATCGATAGCGTCAGCCGGTGATTTTCCCCTTGTGCTCGGAGGCGACCATTCCATAGTCCTCGGAACGCTTGCAGGAGTTTCCGCCGCCGTCGGTAAGGAGGGAAAGAGCCTTGGCGTACTTTACGTCGATGCTCACGGAGATTTCAACACTCCCGAAACGAGCCCTTCCGGAAACATTCACGGGGAGTGCCTTGCCGCATCCGCCGGAATCGGGCTTCCTGAACTGACGGACCTTTATTTCAAGGGACGCAAGGTCGATCCGAAAAACATCTGCTTCGTCGGAACCCGCGACCTGGACCCGGGCGAAAAGCTTCTGATGAAAGATGCAGGAGTGACCGTATTCACGATGAGCGACATCGACCGCATCGGATTTTCGGCCGTCGTGCGTCAGGTGCTGGATTTCTTCTGTGACATCGACTGCATGCACGTGAGCTTCGACATGGACGTACTGGATCCGATGTTTGCCCCGGGAACCGGCATCCCCCTTCCGGGCGGCATGACAAACAGGGAGGCGCTGCTTTTGATGGAGGAGATTGCGTCTACGGGTAAGGTCCGTTCGGCTGAAATCGTAGAGGTGAATCCCATACTTGACGTGAGGAACAGGACTGCAATCCTTGCCGTAAGCCTTGCCGCAAGGTTGCTTGGCGAGAAGCTGTACTGAGCCGGATGAGGTTTCCGCATCCCAGCCGCAGGGGTTTCGTTCGCATGAAATCCCTGCATCATCAGCCTTGCATATTTTTTTCTTTTGCGTAAAATATACTTCCATAAAACAAGGTGGGAATGTATGCGTGCAACAAAAGCTATTATCCATATCGATTATTTCAAGGAAAACATCAGGAAAATAAGGGGCTTTACGGCCAATGGCGTAAAGATGTGCGTGCCGGTCAAGGCTGATGCCTATGGTCACGGTGCTGTGGAATGTGCAAGGGCTGCCGTAGAGTGCGGAGTGGACTATCTTGCTGTGGCGACCGTCGGCGAGGGCGTGGAACTCAGGAATGCCGGCATAAAGGCTCCGGTGCTCCTTTTCAGCCTCTGTTCGCCTGAAGAGGTTGACGATGCTGTCAGCCATGACATAACGCCATTCGTTTTCGACTGTGAATACGTCTCGCTTTTCGACGAGGCGGCAGGGAGGCTTGGAAAGGAACGTTATCCCGTGCACCTTGCAGTCGATACCGGCATGGGAAGGATCGGATGCCGGCCCGAAGATGCCGCAGGAATCGCTTCCATGATAGCCGGTTCCAGGAACCTTTTTCAGGAAGGGACCATGACTCATTTTGCAACCAGCGACTGTAAGGATCCCGATTCCGTCGCTTACACTGAAAAACAGTTTTCGCTTTTCAGGAAGGCCATAGATTCGATCCGCAGGGAAGGACTTGAGCCGGGGATATGTCACTGTGCAAATTCCGCCGCGACGCTCGATCTTCCCGAGACCCACATGGACATGGTTCGTCCTGGAATCATAGTCTACGGATACGATGCCGGAGACGTCGACATGAAATACCTTGCCGGAAAGGGAACTCCGATAGAGCTGAAACCGGTAATGACGCTGGTGACTGAAGTTTCTGCCGTACGCAGGTTCAAGGCCGGATCTTCGGTAGGTTACGGACGTACGTGGAAGGCTGAAGCTGATACTGACATTGCCGTCCTTACGATAGGATACGGAGACGGATTCGTAAGGCGCTTTTCACAGGCCGGGATAAAGGTTGCAATCAATGGAAAGGAATATCCTGTCCGCGGAAGGATATGCATGGATCAGTGCATGGTCGACCTGGGGCTTGATTCCGGGGTAAAGAGGTGGGACCGTGCCGTCATCTTCGGTTCAAGGGAAGACGGTGCCCTTCAGACTGCAGCGGACATTGCCGACATGACCGGAACCATTTCATACGAAGTGACCACCGTTCTTACGAGACGCGTCCCCAGGGAATTCGTAGGCCTGGAGTGATCCGCTGGCTTGTGCGAAATTGAGTATGTTGCGGTTGACGCCGGGTGATCGGTTTTCGGATTCCGCACGTTTTTACGCCCGTCGGATTTTTTTTCCGGCGGGATTTTTTATTGTTCTCCGAGCATTTTCTTCACTTCAGATACAAGGTAGAAGCTTCCCGTAACAAGAAGAGGAACCCTTTCTTTTTCAGCCGTCTCAAGTGCATGCCCTATGCCTGTCCTGTAGTCCGGAAATGATTCGAATTTCAATCCTGCATTTTTGAACGCCCTTTCTGCTCTCGGAAGATCGGATGCTTTTGCCTCTCCCGGGACCGTAAGCGTCAACTGCTCGAATCCGCTTGAAAAGAGCCCTGCGATGTCTTCAACGTCCTTGTCGGCCGCGCAGGCAAAAAGAAGGTGCGCCCCGGAATCCTTTCCGAAAATCCTGAAGAAGGTGTCAACCGTGAACCTTACGCTTGAGGGCGTGTGAGCTCCGTCCAGGATTATGGGCGTGCTTGATTCGGTTTTGCCGGTTATTTCGAACCTTCCGGGTAAACTTGCCCTGGAAAGCCCCCGTTCGATGATTGATTCGTCCAAGTCAGGGAAAACAGTCTTTACTGCTGCGGATGCAAGGGCTGCATTGTCCGCCTGAAAGTCTCCGGGCATCCTGAGAGACGCATTTATCGGCCTGGAAAAAAGTCCGGATTCCATCCTGAAGTCCATAGATACCGATAAATCCGTATGTATGTTTTTGTTGAACGGCTGATTGTTGTTCGATTTTGACAATACATCCGTACGTTTTATTTTGTAGTCTATGCCGGAAATCTTCACTTCCTTTTCTATGAACAGAATTTCCGACTTCTTCTCCCGGGCGATTCCTTCGAGCACACGCCGAACTCCATCATCGTTCTGCCTTCCAACCGCTACGGGAACTCCATCCTTTATTATCCCGCCTTTTTCTGCAGCTATCTTTTCAAGCGTGTCGCCCAGGTATTCCGTGTGCTCAAGTTCTATCCTGTTTATGCAGCAGCATGCCGGATGTATTATGTTCGTCGAATCCAGCCTTCCGCCGAGACCGACCTCATATACGGCCCAGCTGCATCCGGCCCTTCTGAAGCATTCCATTCCGTATGCGGTGACCAGCTCGAACCATGTTACCGGCCTTCCGTCCAGCTTTCCTTCCCCTGAAAGTTTTTCGAACGCGGATTTTACAGCAACGGATGCGTCCCTGTATGTTTCGGGCGGAAAAAATCCGTCGGAACCTCCTATCCTCTCTGCAAAATCGATTATGTGCGGGGATGCGTAAAGTCCCGTCGAATATCCCGCCTCGGAAAGTATCCCGACTATCATGGACGATACGGAACCCTTTCCCTTCGAGCCTGCCACGTGGAAAGACCTGGACGCGTCCTGAGGATTTCCCAGCGAAGCGCAAAGTTCCTTCATGGTGTCGAGCCAGAACATGTCCTTTCGGGGCGTCCTTTCGAAGTTCAGGAATCCGTCCGCCCATCTCCTGAAGTTTTCTGCTTCCTCTGCGGATTTCCTTAGGTCCGTCATTGCTGCTCGACCTCCTCGGAGAATTTTTCCAGCGTCCATCGGCTCATCCTGTAAGCGTAGTCATATCCCTTGATGGTTTCCTTTTCTGTTGCTTCCAGATGCTCTCCAGGTATGAATTCCGGAACAACCGTATAGGAACCGTCGCTGTCGTCGGCATCGCCGTATATCAGGAACCTTGCCGCAGCCCCGTTTTCAAAGTTCTTCTTGAACGTGTAATCCGCTTTTTCATGACGGGCGAAAGATGTCAGGGCACCGTGTCTCAGGGCGGATTCTGCCTTTAGCCTTGAATATCCGGTCAATGCCTGAGGATATACGAATGGGTCCGCCCAGAACGACGTGGAGAGGTTCAGGTAGCTTTCTATCGATATGTCCATGAAGTAGACCGTTTCCTGGCTTCCCGTCCTGAATGCGATCCTGGAATTCAGGTAGTCGGATTCGCCGAATATTATTTCCGATACGGCCTTTCCGTCCGGATCATTGAACGACACCGTGAAGGATGATTTTCCGTCTACGCCGAACGCATTCCATGAGTTCCTGTCAGATGCAGCCTTTTTTACCGTGATTATCTGCGAGCACACTTCAAGGAATTTTGCCGCATTCTGGTTGTCGGCCGGCCATGTCGTTCCCGTCGATGAATCCGTTCCCGACCAGAAGCTCCCGGTCTTGAACAGCCTGATTTCCTGCCTGGTTCCATCCTCATCGGCCTTGGAAAGCGTTATGGACGCTACGTCGGGAATCCTGTTTACGTTGAGGAGCGCGGAACTGATTCCCGGTTCAGACGTTCGTTTTGCCCATGGAAGGCACGTCAGCACGAATGCCAGAAGAAGAAGCCCGTCCAGCGCAAGGAAGATGATGAGAGTGCGTTTCCGTTTCCTTTTTGTTTCCTCGTTCATTTCAGCAACCTCGCATTCAGTTTTTTACGTCCGATTGAAACTGCGATCCAAACGGCCAGCAGCATCAAAAGCGGTATGGCGCATACGGAAACCATGACAGGAATCCTCGATTCGTAAAGCCTTTCAAGGCTTGTCTTGTAGAGTGCCGTATTCGTTTTTGCGGATTTCTTGAGTTCCAGCAGGGCGTTTTCACCGCTGACCGAAAGGAGTCCGTTTGAAAGGAAGTCCAGCGCCCTTGTATCTATGGATCCCTGTGTAGAAGAATACCCTATCATTTCCGTCGAGCATGAGTACTGGTCTCCGATCACTATCAGCGACGGATTCCTTTCTCCGCTTGCGTTCATCGATACGGCTAGCGTATAGCGTCCCGTTTCTTCACCTTCGTCGGGATACGGGTGCAGTGCAAACGGGTTGGTCACGAATTTTCCTCCGACCTTGCCGCGCTGCCATGCATCATCCCCTGTGTGCAGGTATTCCCTGAGCTCCATGCCGGCATCCCTTGCGACGTCTGCATCGAAGTCGATTGCGCTTGGCCAGAATGTGTACATTCCGTCTACGGCGTTTTCCTGGGATTTCAGGGACGGCCACATGGCATAGTCCGTGTATTCTGCCTGGGACGGGGTTACGGCTCCTGCTTCCGTCTGGCTGTACAGTGCGAGCTTGAAGTTCTCCGTGCTGCAGGTTATCGTGTCCCTTGCATATATTCCGAATTCCTGAAGTCCGTACACCACGTAGTCGTTCAGCGGTATTACCGACCAGTCCTTGCGTATGTCAACGGTATAAGGTGCCGTCATTATTACGGCCTTTCCGTTTCCCCTTATGAAATTCATCAGCGCCTGGGAATCCTCCTGCGTGAACATGGACGTTCCGAGGACTATCAGGGGGACGTTCGGAAAAAGCGTGAACGACTCCTCCATGCCGTCGGACATCTCGGACGGAAGGTATGTCTGGACTGCCTGGAAGCCCTGCGTCTCAAGCCATGGCGTTATGTATGCATAATCCTCTTCAAGCGACAGTCCGTTCCCTACGACAACCTGGACGTACCTGGTGTTGCCGCGCATCATCGAGTCGAGCTTTTCGGCAAGGTTGAATTCCAGCGTTGCGGTCGACATGACGAACGGTATGGTCCTTGTCTCTCCCATGTAGCTTATTACGACGGCGGAATAGACCGTGGTGTATGACGTAGTATCCTTTCCCGTGGACTGTATCCTCTGGCCCTGTATGCCGTATGCCGAAAGCCTTGATGCAACCCCGTCCTTCGAAGGGTCGACCACTGAATAGGAAATCTTGTCCGAAGCGGATGCGTAGACCTGAAGGAAATCCTCTATGTCCCTGACCTGGGGCTGGATGTTCCTGAGCGAAGGAGTCCTGTAGTACGTTATCGACATGGGTTCGCTTATCCTGCCGATTATGGCCGTACTGTATGCGCTTACCGAGAACCTTTTGGCGGATGTAGTGTCTATCCTGAAATATATCCGTCCTGAATCGACAGCAAGAAGCACGAAGGCCGCAACCGAAAGTATTGCAATCCTCCGCATGAAGCTTCCTATTGTTCCTCGTTTCGCCTCGATTGCGAGCGTTCCCGAAAGCAGAAGCAGCGCTGTGACCGATGCATAGAACACGATGTCCCTGCTGTCGATTATGCCCTTTCCGGCTGCGTCGAAGTGCCATGCGAACGAAATGGCCCTCATGGCCGAAGACAGCATGTCGCCCATCTGGACGTATCCTGCCAGAAGGTGTATTCCGTTTACGGCGGCAAGAACGAGCGACTGTACTATGAAAGCAAATCCGGTGCTCGATATGGCCGTGTAGGAAGCAACGGAGAAAGCGCATGTGGCGGTGAGGTACAGTATCAGTCCGATGTATCCGCATATGAGGGTGGACGGTTCTATGTCGCCGAAGAATGATACGGCTATGGGAACCGGCAGCGTCAATGCAAGGGCGGAAGCCGTTACCGTGAGGAGAGAGAGTATCCTTGCCGCCGTAAGCCTGTGGGCGGGAACCGGAAGCGACAGGTCGTTCCTGGTGAACGGGATGAATGAACCGAGTGCCGGTACTGCAAGGGTACAGGCATAGGGTATCCCTGAGAAGAACCTGTGCAGGTCGGATGTTCCTGCATCGGAAAAGAACCTCTGTGTTATGAAGAACTGCAGTGCCGCAAATATGACTGCAGCCCCGCATATCATGTATGTGAATGGTGTCGTAAGCAATTTAAAAAGACAGTTCCTGTAAAGCCTTTTCATCTGTGGTCTCCAAAATGTGTCGAACAGCAGTTTCCGTGCCGCCGTGAATCAGTTGCGGTCGGTAAGGGACAGGAAAGCCTCCTCCAGGCTGCCTTTCCCGGATTCCCTCACTATGTCGTCGAGCGACCCCTTTGCAGCAACTGTCCCCCTGTTCATGACGTAGATGTAGTCGCAGAGCTGTTCGGCCTCCTCTATCCTGTGAGTCGACTGTATGACTATCATGTGCTCCGAGAGCTTTTTTACGGCTCGACGAAGCCTTACCGTCTGCGCGGGATCGAGTCCGCCGGAAAATTCGTCGAGTATGAGTACTTCGGGGCCGAAGCAAAGGGCCTTTGCAAAGCTTGTCCTCTGCGCGTATCCCTTTGAAAGCGTACCGACCTTCTGGTCCGCCACTTCCTCCAGATCTGCAATCGAAAGGGCTTTCTTCATCCCCTCTGCAATTTCGTTTTGCTCCAGGCCGTGGACGTACGCTTCCATGTACAGCGTTTCCGCAACGGTCAGGTGCCTGTCAAGCTCCGGGAATTCGGGTACGTATCCTACTATCCTCCTGATTTCGTTTGCATCATCCGTGCCGCATACGCAGACGCTTCCCTCCGTAGGATAATGGACTCCGCAGAGTGCCTTGAGCAGCGTGGATTTTCCCGCTCCGTTAGGTCCCAGTATTCCGACTATCTGTCCTGCGTGTGCCGAAAAGTCAACCTTGGAACATGCTGTCCTTGCCCTGTCGCCCTTACCGTAGACCTTCGTGAACGATGAGACCTCTATGCCCCTGGAAACGTCAATCGACATACGGAATCTCGAATTTCTTCCTGTCTTTCGTAAGCTCTGCATTCGGATAAACCTCCCTTGCCTGAGAAAGCAGCAGTTCCAGATCCCTGTCCGTATACCTTGGACTGTAGTGGATCAGAGCCATCCTGCTTACGCCCGCATCCCTTGCTATGGTTCCGGCCTGTCTTGCCGTCATATGCTTCTTCTGCCTTGCCTGATCGGTGCAGTCGTCCGCAAACATGCCCTCGCATATCAGGAGATCCGACCCCTTCACTTCTTCGGCTATGGACGGAAGGTAGAGCGTGTCCGTCACGAAACTGAACTTCCTTCCGCTTCGGGTCTTCCCCATCACTTCCTCGGGCTTGACCTCGATTCCGTCTTCATTGACAACCGGTTCTCCCTTCTGGAGCTTTCCCCACAGAGGCCCCCTCGGAACCTTCCTTTCAAGGGCTGCTTCAGGATTGAATTCTCCCGGCCTGTCGAGTTCCTCAAGCGTATATCCTACGCATGTCTTTGTGTGTTCCAGCGGAAACGCCCTTACGTAGAATCCGTCTCCGCCGTATACGACGCACGGGGCGGTTATTTCGTGGACTTCAATCGGATAGTTGATGTACATGTCAAGGACCCTTCTGCTGGTCTCTATGTATTCCTTTATTTTCGGAGGTCCGTAAATGTAGAGCGGTTCCGTCCGTTCCACCTGGGAGGAAAGCATGAGTATTCCGGGAAGTCCGGTCACATGGTCGGCATGGGTGTGCGATACGAAGATCGCGTTTATCTTCTTCCACTTCAGGTTCAGCCTTTTCAACGATACCTGCGTTCCTTCACCGCCGTCAAACAGGAAAAGGTCGCCATCACGGCGAAGCAGGACAGACGTACAGTGCCTGTATGGAAGCGGCATCATTCCGCCGCAACCAAGGATAAATGCTTCCATATTCATAGTCCCTGAATCCTAGCGTAAAAAAGGATTTGTTTCAATGTTCCCCGCGGTGGAAAATCTCCGTCCCCTGTAACGGCAGGAAATCAGGTTTGTTTGTATGGATGCAGGGCGTTCCGGAGGCTTGCAAAATGCTTTGCAAAACATCTTGCATGGAGTATAATGTAGGAATTATGATTCGAAAACTAGCAAACTGTCTGTCAGTTCTGTTGATGCTCTCTGCGACATTCGCATCCTGTTCGTCAAAGGATTCCGTATCCGGGGGAAACGGGGTTTTTCAGGCCTCGACAAAATCAACCGGATCGACGAATTCGAATGAGAAGCTGAACCTCTCTCCCTATTCCATGGGTGTGAAGGTTTCCCAATCGAAATCTTTGCCGGATGCCGAGGATGATCTTCCCGAATCGGATTCTTCTAAGGATGCTGACGATGAGCCGCCTGTGTATCCCGTCGGAGAATTCCTGGAGGCTGCCAAGAACCTCAGTTCACGTTCGCCAGCAGGTCCCTCAGTGCCTTCTGTGCCGGAAACTCTGGTGCCGCCGTCCGTGGAAGGTTCTGCATCGGAATACCTTTCAGCACCTCCCGAAATGCAGGAGAAGCGTGAAATTCCTGTTGCAGTCGTTGAAGAGCCGAAGGAGCCCGTAAGGGAGGAGCCTCCGGTTGAAGAGGTCCCGCCTGCAGAGAATGAAGAGCATGACCGTCAGGGCGAGTACGTCAGGTCCATCGGCTCAACTTCAAGCATAACGAAGGAAATCTTCGAGGAGGACAAGCGGAACATACTCAGTATAATAGAAAAGCTTTCGGTGGTCATGAGCAAGAAGGACTACAAGACCTGGCTCACGTTCATCGATGATGCGAGCGTTAAGTACTGGTCGAACAGGACCAACCTCCAGAAGGCGCAGAGCAGGCTTCCGGTAAAGGGGCTGTACCTCAGGACTCTGGAGGACTATTTCAAGTACGTGTTCATTCCGTCGCGCGCAGGACGCACGGTGGATGAAATCCGCTACGAGAACGAAAGGCAGGTAAAGGCCGTTCACGTTAACGGCGATAATGATACGGTATATTATAACTTTAAGAAATCAGCGAACGGTGAATGGAAATTGCATTTACCGCCTATTTCAGATTGATTTCTTAACGATAATATAGTATAATTACCCCAAAGGATTCTAGGAGGAATTAATTTATGAAAGTAACGAAGTTGTTTGCTGCAGGAATGCTTTTCCTGGCAGTGGCTGGAACCGTTTCAGCACAGTCAAGGACGGAAAAGACCGTTGAGGAAGACTATCTCGTAAGCATCGAGGACGTAATAATCACGGAACTGTCTGCATCTCCTGAGTACGACAACAAATTCCTTGCGCTCCAGTATCTGGAAAACGCACTGAGTGAGGGCCGCACAAGCCCTGACATGGTTGCTGCTCTCAGAAGCCTTGCTGGAGAGGGTGTCACAAAGAAGGCACGCACGAACGGACGTCTCATGAACAACTATCCGGACATCCGCAAGAAGGCATGCGAACTTCTTGGACAGGTTGGAACCGAGGATGCCAAGAACACCCTCGTACAGATTGTTTCCGATGACCAGGAATCTATGGTCGTTGCTGCAGCCGTGCATTCCCTTGGCGACATCGGCCTTAACGAAAATGACGAGGTCGTGAATGCCATCGAGTTCATGCAGAGGAAATTTGCGGCACTGAACCCTTCAAGCTCACTGGCACTGGAAATCCTTTTTGCCTATGAGAAGCTTGCCGACTCAGTTCAGGACCGCGGTCCGATGATTGAATCCATTGCGTCGATAGCACAGAACTACAGGTTCGCTACGACCGTCAGGACAAAGGCTTACGATTTGATCAGGACTTTGCAGTCCAGATAGGACTCGGACGTAAAAGAAAAAGGACACCTTCGGGAGACCGACAGATGTCCTTTTTTTGTTGCATTTATGATTCATGGGAGATACGGAACTCGAATCCACAACCTTCGGCTCCGGAGGCCGACGCTCTATCCAATTGAGCTAATCTCCCGTACCGCCACAGTTCGGCGGTTGAAATAAGATACATTTTTAACTTCAGATTGTCAACAAGAGGGAAAATCAGTGGAACCCATAATATTAGCGTCCTCCTCTCCCCGCAGACAGGAGATACTGAGGCTCTTAAACATTCCGTTCGCCGTCAATCCAGCAAACATAGATGAGGTTTATCCCGACGACGTGGCGATAGATTCTGCGGCTGAGTACATAGCGGTGGAAAAGGTCAAGGCCATAATCAAGTCCGTGCCTGATGGACAGACCGTCCCCTGGATACTCGGTGCCGATACGGTGATAGTGTTCGGAGGCAGAATTTACGGAAAGCCGTCTTCCATGGAGGAGGCTGCGGATTTCATAAGGACCTTCCAGGGAAATACGCACAAGGTCATAACCGGAGTCGCCATCTACAACGGATCTGAAAAGCGCATTGTAAGCAGGTCCAGCGTCAATCTGGTCACCTTCAGCAGGATGAGCGATGAAGAAATCGACTGGTACATCGGTACTGGCGAATGGCATGACGCGGCGGGGGCATACAAGATACAGGGGCTTGCATCCTGTTTCATATCCGGAATCGAGGGCAGCGAATCCGGCGTTATGGGCTTGCCAATATTTGACGTTTATGATATGCTCAAGTCGCAAAATTATTCGATTATCGGATAGCTTTGCCGGACAGTACCGTTGACTGATGTCTACGGCTGTTGCGAAATCTTCCGAACCTGCACTCATGCAGGTTACGAGTAAAAGGTCAGGTTGGAAAACTTAATGTTTTCCCGTGAAGGAGTTAAACATGGCAGTAGTAACCATGAAAAGTCTCCTGGAGTCTGGAGTACACTTCGGACACCAGGTGAAGCGTTGGGACCCGCGCATGAAGAAGTACATCTTCGCAGAGCGCAACGGTATTCACATCATCGATTTGCAGAAGACAATC
>CACYBG010000025.1 GCA_902772605.1 uncultured Spirochaetaceae bacterium | reverse complement strand
GAGGAATGGGTTGCCATAATCGCTGTTAGCAACTGCTTCCATAGCCTTTTCGTTGTTTGTGAAGTCTCCTTCTTCCTTTGCGATGCGAGTCATGATCTCATCATCAGTTGTCAACTTAGCAAGGATGTCCTTTACGAGAGTCTTGTTGTCTGTTCCTGCAGCTGCGCAGATCCAAGTTCCACCCCATGAGTAGCCCTGTGGTCCTTTGCAGAATGCCCAGTCGCCGTATGATCCAGTTGTTGCATCTCCAACCTGTGGAGCGAGAGAGAAGTCGATGAACCAAGCCGGTCCGAAGTAGCAGAATACCTTTCCGTCCTTCTTTGCTCCGTCCCACTGTTCCTGAGACCAGAGGGCAGCCTTGTTGTTATATCCCTTGTCTGTGTAAACCTTCTGCTGAGCAACCCATTCGCGGATTGACTGGTCAACGTTGATCTTTCCGTTAACAACCCAAGGAGACTTTACGTTGTCAGAGAATACGCGATAGTCATCATCGTATCCAGAAACCATGAAGTATCCCTTTGCCTTTGCATCAGCAGCAACCTTGTCGAAGTCAGCCCAGTTAGAAATCTTTGTCTGTACTGTTGCTGGATCGTCAGTTCCGAAGAGGTCCTTTGCGATTGAGCGGCGGTAGATTACACCAGCCGGACATGCCTGCCATGTAAGACCCTTGAGCTTTCCACCAGCAGTCATGATATCCTTTGTATACTGATACTGCTTTGAGAGGTCTGCATCTGTGAATCCGAGGTCAGCCTTAACATCGAGAGCATAAGGTGTATCTGTGTACTTGAGAGCATAGTCAGCTTCTACGAGGAAGATATCAACCTTGTCATCTGCCTTTGCATTTGCCTGCTGAGCAAGAACTTCATCAAGCTTATCCTGGTAGGCATTTCCCTGGTTAGGTGTAACAACCCAGTTTACCTTTACATCGCCAATTGTGTCATTGGTTGCGTCATATCCTGGATAGTACTTCTTTACACGTGTCTGGAACTCTTCATTCCAAACATAAATGTTCAAAACCTTTCCTTCTGCAGATGCTGTTGTTTCAGCTTTCTTCTCAGTGTTCTTGGTTCCTTCGGTTTTGTTACAACCAACGAACAAGCATGATGCTGCAACGACTGCAGCAAGACCACTTACCAACATTTTTTTCATACAAATTACCTCCTGTTTTTGGCATGTATGATTTTTTCTAATTAATATGTTTCTTCTTTGAAGAACATTTAACCAAATAATATCACACTTTTTTAACAAGTCAATACTTTTGACTGCTTTTTGATGAATTTGACAGTGATTTTTTCACATTTTACCATAATTTTTTTGAATTTTCGGACGATTTTCCCTCTTTTTTTTATTTTTTTCTGTAACTTTTAGAGTCATAAGACGTTTTTAAGCCCCAAAAGTCTTGATTTTCCGCGGTTTTGATGCAAATTCACACTTTTTGACAGATTTTTCCGGCTCCTCTAAAAAAATTCTGGAAAAATTTTCTTTTTTTTCATGTTAAAAGTATGAATCAGAAAATTTCCATGGCAAACTTTCGAGCGGCGGGACTATTCCGACATGTTTCCATGCCGATAATTAGGGAACCGCCGATTAATACAGAAAGCATTAATCAGCGGTTCTCAGCAATTTCTCGTAATTCTTTATACTGTAAGGAATTACTGCAAAATTGCGGGTGTTATTGTTAACAATGAATATCCGACTAAAAACAAGAGGTTGTCATGAAAAGAAAGCTCAAGACATTTATCGCCGGCATCTTATTTTTTATGCTGATCGCCCCTCTCTTCGGAGAGACCAAGATTTCCTCTGAAAGACAGCAGTTCATCGATTATGCACTAACCTTACAGGGAACCCGGTACGTCTGGGGAGGAAAAAGCCCCGCAACAGGATTGGACTGCAGCGGTTTCGTAGAATATGCAGCCCAAAAATCGGTGAAAAAAAGCGTAACGGGCACGGCTGCCATGATGTACAAAAATCTGGAGCACATCACTCCGGACGAAAGGGAACCCGGCGACCTGATTTTCTTTGCAGTCCAAAGCAACGGAAAATACAACGTAACCCATGTCGGAATCTATCTGGGAATGTATCACGGAAAAGGCAGGCTTGACGGAGAGAGAATCTTCGTACATGCGGCGAGCGACGGAAAATACACGGGCGTAACCGTAAATTCAATCAACGACAACTACTGGAAAAAGCATTTCTACGGATATGCAAGGTTCCTTCCCCCGACACCACCTCAGGAATCAGTCAAGCAGGCAAAAAAACAGGCGGATAAGAAATCAGCGGAAAAGGTTGAAAATCAGGAATTAAAGCCATCCGAGCAGATACCCGAAACACAGGATTCACCTGCTACGACTCAGGCTGAAAACGTACCGACTCCGGCTTCTCTGTCACCGAAAGATTTTACGGACGAAAGTGCATCCGGAAAAAAGGACGAAAATTTCGGTAACGAAACACAGTCCTAGGTTGTTCCACCAGTATGAAGCACAACGGAAAATACATTTACGCACTAATATATTTAGTAGCCCTTTTGGGATTGGCAAGCTGTTCAAGCAAGGTCAACCTTACTGCACGCACTGATGGCGGCACGGACGTAGAATTCAACACGAGTTTCGGAAAAGTCCTGGCCGACACCATCAAGTCGATTTCCTCAACCATGGGAAATTCAAAGTCAGCGGAATTCTTTTCTGCACCAGCAATGCAAAAGGCTCTCAAGGATTCCGATTTCACGAACGTAAAGGTCTCCACGCCAAACGAGACGAGCATGAACATGAGCGGTTCTCTTCCGACTGCGGACAAACAGACTCACGCAACAGGAACGCTTAGGGCTGCCGATTTCGTTTCATGCACTTCAAACTCGATGGTACTTAAGCTCTCACCTAAAAACCTCAAGGCTTTTGCAGGCGGACTTCCACAGTCAACCAAGAATTATCTGGACCTGTTCATGGCACCTGTATTCACGGGCGAAAGCATGTCCAGGGAAGATTACAAAATGCTGATTGCATCAATCTACGGTGAAAACATCGCAAATGAATTGGACAAATCGTCGATAAGCATAAACATGGCACCGCCAAAAGGCAAAACCATAAAAACCGCATCGATACCGAAAAACGGTTCAAAATCAGCAGACAAGGCGACATTCAGCATACCGCTTTTGGACTTCCTGACGCTTAATTCAGAGCAGAACTACAATATAAAGTGGTGATTTCCGGATTTTCCCCAAATCACGAACGCCAGCCAACTTTCCTCCTGTCCCCGGAATCTATCGTCAAGGCAGATTTCGGGGTCTTTTTTTGAAGCTTTTCCATAATCACCCCGTCCGAACTAATATAGAAGAATTAAATTTTGTGGAATTTTTTAAGAAACGGGAGTATTCTATAGTTATAAAGGGATTTTTGTTTTCCCTTAAAAAAGTAATATCAGGAGCTGAAAAAATGAAAAGAGCATCAGCGTTTGCCGGACTTGTTGCCGGAATTCTGGCATTGTTCGCAGTATCTTGCGAATCATTGGATGGCTTGGTACAGAACCCAAGTGCTGAAATCAAATCAGTAACGATATCAGGTCTGGACTTGGAAGGCATTTCATTCAACTGCAATTATGCCGTGAAAAATCCTTATGCGGTGGACCTCTCGCTTGCAGGCATAACGATGAATGTCGATTGCAAAAACTCAAAGGTCACGTCCATGAGTTCTAGCGGCGGAGTCAAAATCAATGCGAGCTCAACAACGACCAACTCAATGAGCTTCAAGGTCCCCTACACTTCGATAATCGAACTTGCACAGAATTACGTTTCATCAAAAACGCTTCCATTCAAGATTGACGGAACGATTTCAATCGACACGAGCAAGGTTCCGCTACTTTCCGACATCGGAACAAAATCATTGGACATTCCAGTTTCGACAGATTTTGAAGTGCCGGTTTTCAAGCCTGTGCTTTCAGTTGAAAATTTCAAGGTCAAAATGCCGACATTCAACGAACTCAAGGATCAGCTTACAAAAGGCGGACTCGGAATCACAAAGGCAATCACGATTGCAACAAAGCTGATTTCCGGCGAAAAACTGACGGCTGACATTCTTGACGGAATTTCAATGAACATAGATTTCACATTCGACATGAAGGTTGAAAACGAAGGAAGCGCAGACTGGACATTCGACATCAACGACTGTGCAATCAACTCAAGCAACGGAAAAATTGCAAAGGTCGGTCCGGCATCAAGCAAGTCAACAATTTCATCAAAAAAGGCAAGCATACCGATGAAGGCGACACTCAACACAATCGAAGCAGGTACATTGATAATACAGATGCTGAACAAGAGCGGAACAAATCCGACGTTCACGCTTAACTCAGGACTTTCATTCCCGGGAACAAGCTACGCAAAGAACATACCGCTCAACTATTCAACGGAAATCCCGCTTTCGAACATCAAGAAATAATTGATTTTGAAACCGTAACAGAAACCGCTCATTGATCGCAGTCGAAATGCGGTCATTGAGCGTACCCGAAATGCGGTCATTGAGCGTATTCGAAATGCGGTCATTGAGCGTAGCCGAAATGCGGTCATTGAGCGTAGCCGAAATGCGGTCATTGAGCGTAGCCGAAATGCGG
>CACYBG010000024.1 GCA_902772605.1 uncultured Spirochaetaceae bacterium | reverse complement strand
CGAAGACGGAAAACAGAGGATGAAGGCAATCAGGAACAATACCGACGGATTCATAATCGCCGAGGAGGACCTGAAATTGCGGGGGCCCGGTCAGTTTACGGGAACCATGCAGTCCGGATACCTAAGCCTGGGAATTGCCGATTTGACAAGGGACAGGGAACTTTTGAGGCTTGCACGTTACGATGCGTTCATGAAACTTTCTACGGAAAAATAAAGGACGGCGAATCGTCAACATATGCAATCCACCGTCCATTTGATGATGTCTTTGAAACCTTTGCTTAAGCGACGTAGGCTTCAAGCTTTGCAATCCTGACCGGGTGCTGCATCCTTCCAAGCGCCCTTCTTTCAATCTGGCGGATTCTTTCCTTGGTGAGGTTGCAGACATCTCCGACTTCTTTCAGTGACATCGGTTTTTCGCCGGTCAGACCGTAACGCAGGCGCAGAACCTTTGCTTCGTTTGGACGGAGAGTATCAAGCACAGCAGCAATTTCTTCCTTCATGGAATTGTTGATTGCCTTTGCATCAGGCGTTTCGGATACGGAATCCTCAATGAAATCTCCGAGTGAGCGTGAATCGTCCGAACCGTTTCCGATTTCTGCATCCAGACTTATCATGTCCCTTGAAATGTTTATCATCTCGCGTACGTGTGCAGGCTCCATTCCGAGAAGTTCTCCGATTTCCTTGATTTCGGTTTCTTCGGTTTTTCCGCGTCCGATAATCTTCCTTGCGTTTTCAATCTGGGTAAGCTCGTTCGCCCTGTTCTGCGGAAGTCTGATTGCACGACCCTTTTCGCATATCGCCTTCATGATTGCCTGACGTATCCACCAGACTGCATAAGAGATGAAGTGGTATCCCTTGTTTACGTCGAACCTGTCGATTGCATTCAGAAGACCGATGTTTCCTTCGTTGACCAGATCTGCAAACTCAAGTCCACGGTTCTGATACTGTTTTGCGACGTTTACGACGAAGCGAAGGTTTCCGCGTACGATTTTTGCCCTTGCATCCATGTCTCCGGAGGCGGCTTTTGTTGCCAAATCGTTTTCTTCTTCACGGGTCAAAAGTGGAATCTTCCTGACTTCGCTGAGATACATTTCCATAACTGATTTTTCGTTTGCCATTTTGAGCCTCCGGATTTTTGAAATCCCCTTTCTGGAGATTTTCATTGTTCTTGATAGATATCTAGCAATTTCCGTGCCAACTTTTAAATTTTTAGCAGTTTTTTGAAAATTTTTGAACTGAGGCAATAGTATTTTTGAAAATGTCAATTTCTTGCTGTAAGGTTTAATTTCGAGTTTTTGGAAAGAGTGTCAAAATTGGTGTAAGCGAGGGTTCAAACCGCAAAAACATCTGCACAAGCGAAGCGCGGAAGCCGTTTTTGCGGGTTGGATTCTCGCTGAAAGCCAATTTTGTCAAACAATCGATGAAACTTGACATTTAACCCATAAATATGAAAAAAAATGGATGATAAACGTTTACAATTGACAGGGGCAATTGAATGTCTGGATTTATGCCTTGGTTGTTTTGAGGATAAAAAAGGACCCGTGATGCGGAATCCGGTCGATTTTGCACTCTTTTTTGCGCAGGATTGTCAGAAAAATCAATGGACTGCATCAAAATGACGCACTAAATCGTTCCGTTTGGGAAAACTGAGACAAAAAGACCCCCGGATTTGACCGAGGGCTGAAAACTGTCCCCTGAAATTCCAAGGGACGCGCACATTATTCTACGATTGCGATTACGTCTGAAATCTTCAGGATCAGGTAGTCTTCTCCGTCCATCTTGATTGCTGTTCCTGAGTACTTGTCATAAAGGACCTTGTCGCCGACCTTTACGGTAATCTTTTCTTTCTCAGTTCCCGGTCCGACTGCGACAACTTCAGCCTGCTGTGTTTTTTCCTGAGCTGTTTCCGGAATGTAAAGTCCGCCTGCCGTTTTTGTTTCTGCTGCCGTCTGTTTTACAAGGACGCGGTCTGCCAAAGGTTTGATTTTCATAATTTCCTCCAAAATGTATGCTGAACCGTCATCCGTGTTTCATGCACGAATTTCGGTCTTGCAGTCGGCCTGATTTCTCCACGTTTGAATCAATCACGGTCAACCATAATCTTTCTACCTATTCAAGTTAATGAATTTATTTCCAAAGGTCAAATTTTTTTTCATTTTGATTTATGGATGTTTTCGCCCGGAAATCTGAAATTTTCATCCTGCGTAAAAGCCGGTCCAATCAACTAACATTAAATTAGGTGAATCTGGTGCATAATTTATAGAAAAAAAATCCCTAATGATGTAAACTTTATGCTGCGGGAAAATCCGTTTTCCAAGGCGTAAAGGATTCTTAACGGTCCTGAGCATTGTGGAAATGAGGGGTGGAAGTTCAAGTGTTTTCCATCACCCTTCGTCGAGGAAACAGTGGCGTGCCTTTGGACTTTCGTTCATGGCTGCCGTTGCGTTTCATGGGGACCGGTCATTTTCGTGGCCTGCCTCCGACAGAAGAATTTATAAAAATACGTCAGGTCGGATGCGTCGTGGTGCTTTTATCGGGGAGCCTTGAAAAGACTGTTTTTTGAGGTAACCTGCAGCCATTCTGCTTCCAGCTGATTTAAAAACCGTGAGTCGATTCTGATTCGCATGTTTATATAGAATCTTCCATATTGTCGGAAATGCGGTTAAGGCTGCATTTTCCGTAGATGAGGCGCAATCATTCTGTTCCCAAGGAAACGCTTTTTTTATGGAGGACAAGAGTGATACAGGTTGAGCATATTTCACGCAGGTTCGGAACGTTCCGGGCCGTGGATGACATCAGCTTTGATATACAGACCGGTGAAATAGTTGGTTTGCTTGGACCGAATGGTGCCGGAAAAACCACCACGATGCGCATGATTGCCGGATTCATAGAACCGAGCGACGGCGTGATAAAGATTGACGACATGAACGTGGTTGATTTTCCTGTCGAAACCAAATCAAAAATCGGATACATGCCTGAGTCTGCACCCCTTTACGGAGAAATGTTCGTCGAGGATTATCTGGCGTATGTTGCAAGGATGAACGGCGTAAATCCCGATGTCAGAATCCCCGAACTTGCGGACATCTGCGGACTCAAGGAAGTAATGCACAAGAACATTTCGGAACTTTCACGCGGAAACAAGCAGAGGGTCGGCCTTGCACACGCACTCATGGGAGACCCGGAGATTTTGATTCTTGACGAACCCACCAGCGGACTTGACCCGAATCAGGTAAGCGAAGTCCGTGCATTGATAAAGAAAATCGGAAAAACCAGAACCGTAATAATTTCCACGCACATCCTGAGCGAAGTCGAAATGCTTTGCAGCAGGGTCATAATCATTTCAAAGGGAAGAAAGGT